>DATFCB010000107.1:0-11918 GCA_035253525.1 Pyrinomonadaceae bacterium
GCTTCGATTCACGAATCAGACATGCTGCTTATTCCAGACTCGACGCGCTTCTGGATGGATCCCTTTTCGGACGAGCCTACGGTCTGCTTCATAGGAAACGCGGTTGACCCTATCACGAAAGAGGGCTATGCGTTTGACCCGCGCTCGGTCGCGACGCGCGCCGAGAGCTATTTGAAATTCACGGGGCTCGCCGACACGGCCTACTTCGGGCCAGAAGCAGAGTTCTTCGTCTTCGACTCCGTCAAGTTTCACAACGACCAGAACTCCGCGGGCTACACGGTTGATTCAGACGAGGGGCACTGGAACAGCGGGCGCGGCGCGGACGAGTTCAGCGGCTCGAACCTGGGCTACCGCATACGCTCCAAAGAAGGTTATGTGCCAGTTCCGCCCGCCGACTCGCTCGCCGACCTGCGCTCGGAGATTTCGCTGACGCTCGCGGAGTGCGGGATCAACGTCGAGTGCCATCACCACGAGGTCGCCACCGCAGGGCAGTGCGAGATTGATTTCCGTTTCTCCACCCTGCTCGGCACGGCCGACAATCTGCAAATCTTCAAGTACGTCGTGCGCAACACTGCCTACACATACGGCAAGTCGGCGACCTTCATGCCGAAGCCGCTCTACGGCGACAACGGCTCCGGGATGCACTGCCACCAGTCTTTGTGGAAAGGCGAGAAGCCCTTGTTCGCCGGAGACGGCTACGCCGGACTCTCAGAGATGGCGCGCTTCTACATCGGCGGGTTGTTGAAGCACGCGGCGGCGATTGTCGCTTTTGCCGCGCCGACCACGAATAGCTACAAGCGATTGGTTCCCGGATTTGAAGCCCCGGTGAATCTCGCTTACTCGGCGCGCAATCGCTCGGCGGCGATTCGCATCCCGATGTTTTCGACCAACCCGAAGCAGAAGCGCCTGGAGTTTCGTCCGCCCGACCCGTCGTGCAACGCTTACCTGGCGTTCTCGGCGATGCTCCTGGCCGGGCTTGACGGCATCCAGAACCGGATTGATCCGGGCGAGCCGCTCGATAAGGACATCTATGACCTCTCGCCTGAAGCCCTGAAGGAAGTGCCTTCTTTGCCGGGCTCGCTCGACGAATCGCTCAAGGCGCTCGAAGCCGACCACGACTTCCTGCTCAAGGGCGATGTCTTCACGCCGCAGTTAATTGACCGCTGGATTACCTACAAGCGTGAGAAGGAGATTCAGCCGCTCAGGATGCGCCCGCACCCCTTGGAGTTCGGCATGTACTTCGACATCTAACGTCAAGAAAAGGGGAAGGGCCAACGCGCCCTTCCCCTTCCTCCCCGATCATGTTCTTCGCGTAGGCCGCGCGGCGCTTCGGACAAGGCGCGGCCTTGTCATCCTTCCCGATTCCACGGCGGCTAATTTACCCCTCACCCTCGTTGTCGGTCGGCGCGATATACGTGTACTTGTCAGGCAACGTCTTGATCGAGTCGCCGGATTTGACCTTGACCTCGACCGGGCCGGCCGCGTGCGCAGGCGTGAGGACTGTGAGCGAAGTCTGCGTCACGGCCTTAACTTCGGCGGCATCGTCGCCGAAGTTGACCGTCGTCGCCTCGGAGAAGCCGGTCCCTTTGATTGTCACTTCCTCTTTGCCGGCCGTGCTCCCCTCGGTCTTATCCATCTCCGTGGCCGTCAGCGCCGCGGCCCCGTTCTGCTCGCCCGCGCCGACCGAGACGGACTTTTGCGGCTCGGCGTCTTTGCCCGTCCCCGGCTTGGTAAAAATCGCGTTAGCGATGTCGGTCAGCTTCAGCGACGCCTGCTGGCTGAACATCCCCACGAGTCCGGCGACGGCGATGATAAAGAGCGACTCGCTTCTCCCGGTCGTATTGTCAAACAGCCCCGCGAAGATCAGCAGGCCGAAGAGCATCGCCATCGCCGCCCCTATGAAGGGTAGCGCGAAGTACATGGGCATCCAACTCCACCTCAGCTCGCGCTGCCCCACGTACCAGAAGAGCGAACGCATGGCGTGTATGCAGCCGCCGAGCGCGCCCGCGAAAATAAGCATCAGGAAAAGGTTCGTTCCGGTGGGGGCCGGGCAGGTGTAAACGAATTCCGAAGGCAGGACATCGCTTGCGCCGCCCTTCTCGACGCTCACGTCAACCGCCCCCTCGCTGTGCGGCGGCGTCCTGACGGAGATGGACTCGTTACTGACCGCGCTGATTCTGGCCTCCACCCCGTCAAACTTAACTTTCAAGCCCTCGGCCGAAGTCCCGAAATTTTTACCCTTGACGACGACCAGCGTTTTGCCCGTGACTGGCCCAGATTTCGGCTCGACAGTGTTCGCGTCAATAGTCGCTCCCGCAGCGATTCCTCCGCCCGCCGCCGTCTGACCGGGCGGCGTAGCTGTATTGTTGTTCGCGGGCGTGGCCGTCCCGGCCGGCGCGACGGCGTTGGCGTTCGCAGTGGTGTTAGTGTTGGCGGCGATGTTGGCGTTGACGTTGGTATTAGTGCTAACGCCGGTATTGGAGTTAGCGCTGGCAGTAGTGTTGACGTTGGTGTTGGCGTTCGCGTTCCTTGCGCCCGACGCGTTGCTGTTAGCCGTGGACGCGGTGTTCGTGTTGCCGCCGTCGCCGCCCTGGTTACTGTTGATGGCCTCTTCCGGGAGGTCACACGCCGGCCACCTGACGGTAATGCTATAGAGCATCGCGGCCGTGAGTAGCATGAGGAACAGCAGTGTGATGATGATCGCTGCGGCGCTGACGTGCGCGTCGCCGGCCACGTTGTCTTGCTTCAGCGCATCCGCCAACCTTCCGAGCCAACTCTTCTTCCGGCCGCCGGTTTGGTTGTTAGTGGTCTTCTTTTCGTCATTCATGATGGGGCATCCTTTCGAGGTCGGTCAGGGTGGTAAGATTACCCTCGCGGCATGTCGCTGCTCTGCCATGCGCCAGGCGACGGGCCAGGGCGTTCGGTTCGGTTAGCACACGCCCTTCCACTAAACTATGATTGAGACCTGAAATGTATTTCAGGTCGTGAGTGCGACCGTATATCAGGACGTTGCTCGAATTCAACGAACAAATCGAAACGCTCGTCCGCGACCTGCCGGACCGGGCGGGCGCGCGCCTCTTCTTCGAGCGGCTGAAGACGGAGCACCCGAGCGCTATGAGGACGCTCGGGCGCGACGCGGGGCTGCTCTCGGACGCGCTCGCGCTGGCCTCCTACAGCCCGCTCTTGGCAACCACGCTGGCACAAAACCGGGAATACCTGGCGTGGCTCGGGCGCGAACGAATGCATCCGCGCGTCAAGGGGCGCGAGGAGTTGAAAGAATCGCTCGCGCGCTTCAGCCTGACGCATTCACAGCTCGAACCTCAGGTGCTCCTGGCGCGCTTCCGACGCCGCGAGCTTTTGCGCATCTATCTGCGCGACATACGCGACACGAGCACGCTGGTCGAAGTCACGGAAGAGTTGTCGAACCTGGCCGACGCCATCCTCGAACACGCGCTCAGCCTCGCGCGCCAGGAATTGGACAACCGCTACGGAGCGCCGCAGCGCACAAACGAGCGCGGGCGCGAGGCCACCGCCAACATCGCGGTCGTCGCGCTCGGCAAGCTCGGCTCGCTTGAGTTGAACTACGCCTCGGACATAGACCTCTTCTTCCTCTACTCGGACGAGGGCACGACCTCCGGCGCGGGCGAGCGTGGCGAGATAACCAACCGCGAATACTTCAACCGGCTCGCCGAAAGGGTCGCGCGCCTGGTAGGCCAGCAATCGGGCGAGGGCGCGGCCTACCGCGTTGACCTGCGTCTACGGCCCTTCGGGCGCGACGGCGCGCTCGCGACTTCGATTGACGAGGCCGTGCGCTATTACAGCGGGAAGGCGCAGGCGTGGGAGCTTCAAGCGCTCATTCGCGCGCGCGCGGCGGCAGGCGACGCCTCGCTCCACGCGCGCTTCATGGAGCGGGTGCGCCACCGCGTTTACGCGCCGGACGTGACCGTCGGGCGGGCGCTCGCACACGTCCGCCTCGCCAAGCTGAAGATTGACCGCCACCACGCGCAGGACGCGGGCGGCTTCAACGTCAAGCTCGGGCGCGGCGGCATACGCGAGATAGAGTTTATAGCCCAGGCGCTTCAACTCGCCTTTGGCGGGCGGGATTCGTGGCTGCGCGCGCCGCACACGCTCATCAGCCTGGGCCGGCTCGCCGACCGGCAACTCATCACGGAGCGCGAGCGCACGGACCTCTCCGCGGCCTACGTCTTCCTCCGCACGCTCGAACACCGTCTACAGATGGAGCACGGCCTGCAAACTCACGCCGTCCCGGACGAAGCATCGCGCCGCCTCCTGGTCGCGCGCCGCATGAGCTTTGCGGGGGAAGATGCGCTGGCACAATTCGACCGCGCGCTCGAACTTCACACGGCGCACGTGCGCGCCGCCTACGACCGCGTCTTCGGGAAAGAATCGGCAGCAGAGGACGGCGA
Source organism: Pyrinomonadaceae bacterium (assembly GCA_035253525.1). Classification (GTDB taxonomy): domain Bacteria; phylum Acidobacteriota; class Blastocatellia; order Pyrinomonadales; family Pyrinomonadaceae; genus QHXM01. The sequence continues at coordinate 4,428 of DATFCB010000107.1, forward strand.
GGCGGCCGGCGAGTCGAGTCCGACCGCAGACTCTTTCGACGGCGCGGCCGAGAATCTTTTCATCGCCGCAGCGAAACCGATTGACGCGGAGACGGCCGCCGCGACCGTCTTCGCCGCGCACCTGACAGGACTTGCGCGTGAGGGCAAGGGGCCGGAAGACGCGCGCGCGGGCGCGGACGCGCCAGTGGTCGAAACGGTCCAGAAAATCCTGCGCGACGAGGCGCGCGCGTCGCTCAACCATAGGCGTGCCCTGACGCTCGCATCGCGCGTCGCGTCTTCTCTCGACAAGGCGAGCGCGGAGATTCGTTTCTCGCCCGCACATCTCAGGGCGCTCGTACGCTTGTGCGGCGCGTCAGAGCTTTTCGGCGAGATGATCGCCAGCAACCCCGCGCTCATCCTGGCCCTGCCCACGGGCGAAGCTGAGAGCGCGCACGACTACCGCTCGATTCTCACGGATGCGGTCGAGGGCGCTGAAAGCTTCGGCGCAGGAATGGCACAATTGCGGCGCGCGTGGGCGCGGCTGCTGTTGGAGACGGGCGCGCTCGACGCGGCGGGCGAAATCAACATGCGTGAGGCCAACCGGCGGCAGACGGAGCTGGCCGCCGCGAGTCTGGACGCTGCGTGCCTCCTGGCGGCGCGCGAATTGGCCCGGCGCTACGGCGAAGATGAAAGCCGCGCGCGGGTCGCCGTCCTCGGCCTCGGCAGGCTCGGCGGCGGCGGCATGGATTACGGCTCGGACCTGGACATCGTGCTCGTTTACGACGACCAGTTGCCCCCGCCAGTCTCGCAACTCGCGCCCGCCGAAGCCTACGCGCGCTTCACAGAACTGCTCGTCGCCGCGCTCTCAAGTGTCACGCGCGACGGACACCTCTACCGCGTTGACCTGCGCCTCAGGCCCGACGGCCGCAACGGCGCGACCTGCACGGGCGAGCGAGCTTTCACGGAATACCTGGCAACGCGCGCCGTCGAGTGGGAGTGGCTGGCTTATGTCAAGCTGCGCGCGGCGGCAGGCTCGCTCGAACTGGGAACGAGGGTCGAACGCGATGCGCGCCGCCTCATTCACGACGCGGCCGAAAGTGCGGGCGCGGGAGCTTTGAGTCTTGAGACGCGCCGCGTGCGCGAGCGGCTTGAGCGCGAGAGGACGCGGCGCGGCCGCAAGACCGTGGACATCAAGTACGGCGCGGGCGGGATGCTCGACGTTTACTTCGCGACGCGCTACCTGCAACTCCGCAGGCGCGTGCCCGACGACGGCGCGGACCGCTCGACGCAGGGCGTGCTCGAAAAACTGCGCGCGGCCGGGGCGCTCGCCGAAAAAGATTACGCGGCCATGTCCGAGGGCTATGCGCTCCTGCGCGCGCTCGATCATCACCTGCGCCTGATAGTCGGGCGCTCGACGCGGCTTCCCGCCGGCGACCACCCGGCGCTGCGCGACATTGCGCGCAGGCTCAACTACGCGACGGCCGCCGAGTTGACCGCATCGCTCAACACGCGCATGAGCGAGATACGCGCCGCATACGACCGCATCACGACTGAGCTGGATGGATGAAGCGAGTGCGCTCCGAGCCTTGTGGCAAACCTGCTACACTCTGGCAGGAACAAAAGAACAGGCATGTGGCATCCCGAAAATCCTATACGACACACGATACCCGACGCGCGCTGGCCGACCTCGGAAGAGGCCGCCCGCTCGCTCCTCTTTCGGCCCATAGAAATTGGCCCACTCACTCTCGAAAGCCGCACCTGGGTCCCGGCGATGGTGCCGTGGCGCGCGACCGAAGACGGCTTTGTGACGAAAGATAACCTGGACTGGTACGCGCGCTTCGCTGAAGGGCGGCCGGGCGCGCTGGTGGTCGAGGCGACGGGCGTGCGCGACATCCCGAGCGGGCCGCTTCTGAGAATCGGGCACGACCGCTTCATCCCCGGCCTCAAAAAGTTGGTCGAGGCTGTCCGCGAGGCGAGCGGCGGGCACACGCGCCTCTTCATACAGCTCATAGATTTCCTCTCCGTCAAGCGCCGCCCCGACAAGCAGAAATTCTTCGAGCGCTTTCTCACAATCAACGCGCGCCACCGCCGGGCGCTTCTCGAAGCGACGAATGAGGAGCGCTGGCTCGACGAAGATGAAAGGGAAGTGCGCGAGTTTTTGGCACACGCGCCGGACGAGCTGCACGAGCGCGTGCTGGACGAGCGCGAGCTTGAATCTTTACGCTTCGGCTACCGCGAGCGCGTCACGGACACGCACCTCGCGCACGTCAACGAACTGCCCGCCGTGCTGCCGGAAATTTTCGCCGCCGCCGCCTGGCGCGCTCGTGAAGCGGGTTTTGACGGCGTAGAGCTTCACTACGCGCACGCCTACACGATGGCCTCTTTTTTGAGCGCGCGGAACACGCGCGAGGACGGCTACGGCGGGGCGCGCGAGAACCGCGTGCGCCTCCCGCTCGAAGTCTACAGGGCCGTGAGGGAGCGCGTCGGCGGTGATTACACAATCGGCGTGCGCTTCCTGGGCGACGAAGTGATAGAGGGCGGGAGCCGCGTTGACGACGCTGTTTATTTCGGAGTTGAGTTCGCGCGGGCGGGCTTTGATTATCTTTCGATTTCAAAGGGCGGGAAGTTCGAGGACGCGAAGCAGCCGAAAGTGGGCCACGCCGTTTACCCTTACACGGGGCGCAGCGGCTACGAGTGCATGCCGACCGTCATCTCGGACGCGCGCGGCCCCTTCGGGCGCAGCCTCCCGCTGGTCGCGGCCATCAAGCGCGCGGTCAACGCGGAAGGGATGAGCACGCCCGTCGTCGCGGCCGGCGGCATCACCACTTTCGAGCAGGCCGAAACGATTCTCCAGCGCGGCGAGGCAGACATCGCCGGCTTCGCGCGCCAGGCGCTCGCCGACCCCGACTGGTTCGTCAAAGTCAGAACGGGACGCGGGAGGGAAGTGCGCCGCTGCACCTACACGAACTACTGTGAAGCACTAGACCAACTGCACAAGCAAGTCACCTGCAAACTCTGGGACCACCACGGCCTCGACGCACCCGGCATCGCGCTCAGCAGCGACGGCAAACGCAGGCTCCTACCTCCGAGGGATGAGGGCGGAGGGATGAGGGATGAAAGGGGTTGAGTGAACAACTCATTGAATCATTGCTTCAACGGGCTTTCACTTCATCCCTCATCCCTCATCCCTTAATCTACGCGGTTGTGTATTCGCAGGCGGACGAGTTCTTCGACGTTGAGGTCCGTGTGGCCGCTGGCGCGTGCGCGGCGTATGAAGTCCGCGTCAACTTTGAAGATGCGCAGCTTGACGGCGTCCTCGATTGAATCGAGCGTCAGACCTTCGCCCTTGATCTCTTTGAGGAAGTCGGGCGTGACCTTGAAAATCCGCAGCTTGACGAACTGTTCAAGCGACTGCTCGTCAAAGCCCATCTCGCGGACCTCGCGCGCGAACGCAGCGTCTACCTTGAATATGCGGGCCTTGACCAGCTCTTCGAGGCCCAGGTTCTCGAAGCCGATTGACTTCATCTCGGCGGCGAACTGCGGCGTGACTTTGAAGATCACGGCCTTGACCACGTCGTCAAAATCCAGGCGGTCGAAGCCCATCGTCTTCAGGTCGTCAACGAAACCGGTCCTCACGTCCAGCATCGCGGACGTGAACATCTGCTGGTCCGTCAGGTCGTAGCCGCGGCTGCTCATGGCGCTCCTGAAAGCCTGGCTCGGGACGAGCCGCCAGTCGCCAGCGCCGCGCCCGTCGCGAAAACTGCCCTGGCACTCGATGGTCCCGGCCTCGCGCACGAGCCGGAAATTGACCGGCGTGTTCGTCGTGGCGCGCACCTGCTCGCGCGTCAGCCCCTGAAAATCGGCGAGCGAATATTCGTTCCCGTGGTTCGAGTTGCCGCCGTCCGAGCGGCGCGAGAAGGAGAACTGTATGCGGTCGTCTGCCTTCTCCTTCTTGACTTCAGCCGTCCACGTGCCCGAAAACGTCTCACCCTGCGGGGCGGGCGCGGTTGTAGCGACCGGCGTAGTGGCCGGCATGTCCGGCACGCTCACCGCAGCGGGCGTCGCCGTGCAGGCCGTCGCCAGAAAGAGCGCGAAAAAGACGAGCGAGCCGAGAATACTTGTGGTGAGCGCGCGCCCCTGCGCCATCATCGAAGAGTCCTGTCTCATAAATTCCTCCCGTGCGGAAACTCTAAGGCTGTTTCAAAACTCAAGAGTCGGATAACTCAACCCCTTTGCGGCTTTGCGTCTTGGCGTGAGTGGTTTTAAGTTTTTCACGCAAAGGCGCAAAGAATTACTCGTGTAGGTGGCCTTTAAAAAGGGCGAAAATGCCGCTTCTACTTGCAAAACACCGCGGCCCGCCGGTTTGTGGCAAAAAAATTTCTGGGCCGATTTTAGCCGAACAGGTAATTCAAAAGGCCAATCACGAAAGGCGAGAGGACGACCAGGACTCCGAAGGCAGCCACGAGCGAAGTGCCCTGATCGTCTTTGAACGGCCCCGGCAACAACTCTGCCCCCACGCGCCGCGCGGCCGGTCCGTGGCCGTACTCCAAGTCCAACTCGCCCGAGATGAACATACGGCCGTAGATGTAGGCTTCGTTCGCGAGCGCCGCGACGAGCCAAACGTTCTCGTACCAGGCGAAAGCACTGTGCAGCCGGAACACTCCCCAGCCCCAAACCACCAGGAACCCTCCCATGAAGAGGTAGAGGACGCCCATGAAGAAATACTCTCTCTCCCTAAGCCCCTTCACGGTTGCGCCCGCGACGATGCCGGCGCACATGCCGCCGACTTCAACGAAGGCCGCGTCCAGGTAGAAGTACCAGAAGCCGCCGCCCGCGACGCTCGCCACGACGAGCAGCAAGGGGCTGGAGAAGACGACCCAGAGGGCAGAGGGCAGGTGCGTCGTCAGGTGATAGCGCTCGGCCTGTAGGGCGTAGTAAGCCGCGATTGCCGCGAAGCCGGAGAAGAGCATCAGGGGCAGAAGCGGCCGCCGCAGAAACCACCAGCTAATGATTCCGAGCAGCGGGACCGCGACCAGGTAAGCGAAGTGTGCGCGGACGAGGTACGCGAGCAGTTTGCGCCGGCCGTCTGAGGGATGAGGGATGAGGGATGAGGGATGAAGTAAAAACTCTCTCTTTTTATTCATCCCTCATCCCTCATCCCTCATCCCTTCTTCATAAGCGGCGATGAAGGCCGGGTCGCGTCGCTTCAAATTCTCGTAGTCAATCCGCTTGCTGCGCGTCATCAAGCTGTAGGCGAAAGGCAGCGGGTCCAGGTGCACGTAGTTGCGCGCGTTCTCGAACCAGACCAGGCTCTCGTGCGCGGCCTCCTGGTATTCCTCTATGACGGGCTTTCGCACTCTCTCGAACTCGACGAGCGCCGCTTCGACGTTGCCGCTCGACTGAAAACATTTGTAAAGCGCGATGGCGTCTTCGAGCGCGAGTTTCGTGCCCGACCCGATGGAGAAGTGTGCCGTGTGCAGTGCGTCGCCGAGCAGCACGACGTTGCGGTGGCTCCAACGCTCGTTCCTGACGTTGACGAAGTTAATCCACTTCGAGTTGTTCGAGAGCAGCGGGTGGCCCTCAAGGTCGTCGCGGAAAACTTCCGCCAGATACTCGCGCGTCTCCGCGTCCGTCATACGCTCGAAGCCCGCGCCCGCCCAGGTCCCTTCGTCGCACTCGACGATGAAGGTGCTGGTCTTCTGGTCGAACTTGTAAGAGTGTGCCGCGAAGACGCCCGCCTCGGTCTCGTGGAAGGTGAGGGTGAGTCCGTGGAACAAGCGGTTCGTCCCGTACCAGATATATCTGTTCGTGCGAACGCTCAAAGCGGGCCGGAAGTGTTCGGCGTATTTTGCCCTGACGGTGCTGTTGACGCCGTCCGCGCCGACGAGCAGGTCAGCGCTCTCGCGTAGGGCGTCCACGTCGCGCACCTCCGTGCGGAAGCGCAATTCGACGCCGAGTTGGCGGCAGCGCTCCTGTAGGATTTGCAGGAGCTTGATGCGCGCGATGCCGGAAAACTTGTTGCCGCGAATCGTGATCTTCTCGCCGCGATGCACAACATCCACGTTGTCCCAGGTGGCAAAGCTCGCGGTTATACGGTCGTGCGTCTCCTCGTCGTTCTCCCTTAGGTAAGAGAGCGTCTTGTCGGAGAAGACCACGCCCCAGCCGAACGTGTCGTCGGGCGCGTTACGCTCCGCGACCACGATCTCCCGCGCCGGGTCCTCTTTCTTCATCAACAGCGCGAAGTACAATCCGGCCGGCCCGCCGCCGATGATGTTGATTCTCATCCTCTAATCTTTCAAAAGCTGTCCGGCGATGACGAGTTTCTGAATCTCGGAGGTGCCCTCGTAAATGCGGAGGGCGCGCACGTCCCTGTAGAGTCGTTCGATGACCGTGCCGCGCACTAATCCAGCGCCGCCGTGAATCTGTAGCGAGTTGTCAATGATGCGCCCCGCCGCTTCGGTCGCGTAGAGTTTCGCCTCGCTCGCCTCGCGCGTGACGCGCTCGACGCCGGCGTCTTTCAGGTAGGCGGCGCGATAGACGAGGAGGCGCGCGGCGTCGAGTTCGGTCATCATGTCGGCCAGCTTCTCCTGAATCAACTGGTGCTCGGCCAGTGGGCGGCCGAACTGCCGGCGGTTCTTGGCGTAGAAGATTGCTTCGTCGAGCGCGCGGGCGGCCATGCCGCAGGCGGCTGCGCCGACGCTCGCGCGGAAGGTGTCGAGCGTGCGCATCGCCAACTGAAAGCCGTCGCCCTCGCGCCCGATCATCTCTTCGGCAGGGACGCGGCAGTCCGTGAACTCTATCTCGCCAATCGGGTGCGGCGCGATCATCTCCGTCCGCTCGCGCACGGAAAAGCCCGGGATGCGCGCGCCGACGACGAAAGCGGAAAGCTCTGCGCGCCCGTCCTCGCGCGTGCCGGTTCGCGCGAAGACGGTGTAGAAATCAGCGAGCCCCGCGTTGGAGATGAAGCGCTTGCTCCCGTTGATGACGTAGGCGTCGCCCTCGCGCCGCGCGGTGGTCTGAATCGCCGCCACGTCTGAGCCGGCCTCGGCTTCAGTGAGCGCGAAGGCGGCGATTGCTTGTCCGCGTGCGGCGCGCGCGAGCCAGAAGTCGCGCACATGCTCCGGGGCGGCGAGGCTCAAGGGGTAAGTCCCCAGCCCCTGCATGACGAACGCGAGGTCCGCGAGCGCCGAAGAGTAGGAGAGCATTTCCCGTATCAGGCAGAGCGAGCGTGCGTCCACTCGACCGCCGGGCGCGGCAATCGCGTAGCGCAGGAGGTCCGCCTTCGCCAGCACGTCCAGATGAGCACGGAAGGTCGCCTCGGCGTCCCTGCCCTCGTCCGCGGCGGCGCGCGTCTCGACCTCGCTCTCGACAAAGCGCGCCACGCTCGCCGCCAGGTTGCGCTGCTCCGAAGTGAAAAAAGGCGTCTCGGCAATGAATGGGTCCATAAGAAAAGGGATGAGGGATGAGGGATGAGGGATGAGGGGAAGAAGTTTTTCTTCATCCCTCATCCCT
>DATFCB010000108.1:0-2732 GCA_035253525.1 Pyrinomonadaceae bacterium
CTTCAAGCCTTCTTCGGGGCGACCCGTACTCTGCGGAGAGTGCTTCTCGTCCAGCCGCGCGCAGTAGTTTTAGTCGTAGTAAGGGCGCGCGATTTGGCGCGAACAAATCCGGCGCTGCCGCCGTATAGGAAATTTGACCATTCAGTCTCCGACGGATTTGAATCATCCGTCCGCCGCTCGCGGGTGAGGATGATTCAAGTTACCAGGGGACTGGACTGGGTTACTGACTTTATGAGTTACGAGACTGTCCAACTGGAGATGCGCGACGACTCGGTCGCCGTCATCACGCTCAACCGCCCGGCGGCGCTCAACGCGCTGACGGTCGAGATGGGCCGTGAGTTTCGCGCGGCAATCAACGAGGCGCGCGAGCGTGGCGCTCGGGCACTCGTGTTGACGGGGGCCGGGCGAGCTTTCTGCGCCGGCGGCGATTTGCGCGAGATGCGCCAGATGGCAGAGAAGGAGGGACGAGTCGAGGCTTTCTTCGACGAGCCGCTCAGACTGATTCACGAATGCGTCCGGCTCATACGAGAAACGCCTCTGCCCGTCATCGCCGCCGTCAACGGGGTCGCGACCGGCGGCGGCTGCAACTTCGCGCTCGCCTGCGACATCGTCATCGCCGCAGAGAGCGCGCAGTTCAACCAGGCTTTCGTCAAGGTCGGACTGACGCCGGATTGCGGCGGGACGTTCATCCTCCCGCGCCTCGTCGGTTTGAAGCGCGCGGCCGAACTCTTGATGACGGGCGACATGGTTAACGCTCGACAAGCGGCCGAGATGGGAATGATTAACCGCACGGTCGCGGACGTAGATTTGATGAGAGAAGCGCTGGACCTCGCGAGTCGCCTCGCCAGCGCCCCGACCGCCGCGCTGGCCCGCATTAAGAAGATGTTGGACGCGAGCGCGACGAACGATTACAACGCGCAACTTGAGCTGGAGCACGAGGCGCAACTCCAGTCGGGACAGACGAAAGATTTCAGAGAGGGCGTCGCAGCCTTCATCGAGAAACGGCCGCCGAAGTTCACCGGCGGGTGAAAAGGTTTCCCGAAAAGTTTTCAAAGGCTGCGAGCCGCTCGGATTAACATCCAAGCGGCTCTTGTTTTTGAAAGGAGGACGCGGGGAAACGGAGACGCGAGGACGCGGCGATAAAGACACACGCTTTTCTTTGCCGCGTCCGCTCGGTCCCCGCGTCCCCGCGTCGGGAATGAAAATGGCTTCACTAACCTACATGCAATTGCTGCGGGGCAACCGCCCGTTCAGGTGGTTGTGGTCGGGCCAGGTTGTGTCGGAACTGGGCAACTGGTTCAACTTCATCGCCGGGCTGGGACTGATCCGCTACGTCTCGGCGGCCGCGCCCGAGGCGACCGCCATCATGCTCGTCGCCTTGCTCGCGCCGTTCGCGCTCTTCTCGCCGCTGGCGGGCGCATTCGCCGACCGCTGGTCGCGGCGCACGGTGATGATCGCGGCGGACCTCGCTCGTGCGGTCACGGCGCTCGGCTACCTGCTCGTCAAAGGCCCCGAAGATTTGTGGATCGCATACGTCTGCGCTGTCGTAGGCTCCTTGCTCGCCTGCTTCTTCGAGGCGGCCAAGAACGCCGCGATGCCGAACGTAACGAGCGCGGACGGGTTGCTCGCGGGGAACGCCTTGATGTTCTCCTCGCGCTTCCTCCTGATGTCGCTCGGCGCGGCGCTGGGCGGTTGGGCCTCAGCGCGCTTCGGCTACCAGACCGCCTTCGTCATCAACGCGGCCTCGTTCCTCGTCTCGGCCTACTCCGTCTGGAATATCCCGGCGGGGGCCATGCGTGAAGAGCCAGCCCGCGAGGCGGGGAAGTCTCGTCAGGCCGAAGCGGGTGAAGCGAAGAAGCGCGCGAGCTACTGGGCAGACGTGCGCGAAGGCTGGAAGTACATCGGGCGTTTCCCGCTGGTCGCGGCCATCATCGGCATCAACGTGCTGTGGGCCACGGGCGGCGGCGCGTGCAACCTGATTTACGACCGGCTGGGCGGCGTGGTCTTCGCGGGCCAGGGCGGCCTCGAAGGCGACGCGGCCGTGGCCGCACTCTACGCGACCGTGGGCGCGGGCGTCTTCGTCGGGATGCTCCTCGCAAGACGCGTGGGCTCTCACGTGGAGCTGCACGGGCTGACTGCGAAATTCATTGGCTGGATGCTGTTCGCGCACGGCGTCGTCTTCGCGCTGGCGGGGCTGATGCCTAAGCTGTGGATGGCCGGAGCGCTGCTGTTTTTGTCGCGCTTCATCGTCGGCATGGAGTTCGCGGTGCAGGATACGCTCTTGCAGCGGCTCGTGCCGGACCATCTGCGTGGGCGCGTCATCACGACCGACCGCGCGTCGGAAATCCTGGTGATGACAATCTCGACCGTCTTCGCCGCGTGGTCGCTGCACGCCATCAGCGTGCGCACGCTGACCATCATCTCGGGGCTGCTCTCGGCCACGCCCGGCCTCATCTGGCTCGCGCTCTTCGCCACCGGCAAGCTGCGTATGCCCGCGAAGCCGGGACCCGTGCCCGAGCGGAAGGAAGATGAAAAGGAAGCTCTTCTCGCTTCCGCCGGGTGAGACGATTGCGGATTGAAAGAAAGCACTCAACCCCTTAGCGCCTCCAGCGCCTCCAGCGTGAGAAAACCCAAACCATTTACTCACGCTGGAGGCGCAAAGACGCAAAGGAAGGGCTTGACGCTTTTCTTTCAATCCGCAATCCGCAATCGAAGGATTGACTTCTACTCTC
>DATFCB010000109.1:0-2273 GCA_035253525.1 Pyrinomonadaceae bacterium
TCGAGCGCGGCTTCGGCACGACCGTCGGCAACTCCTTGCGCCGCGCTCTGCTCTCTTCCATAGAGGGCTCGGCCATTACGGCCGTCAAAATAGAGGGCGTCGAGCACGAGTTCTCTTCGATTAACGGCGTGGTCGAGGACGCGACCGACGTGATCTTGAACCTCAAGCAGGTGCCCTTCAAGCTGCACGGCGGCGAAGCGAAGACCCTGACGATCAACAAGGAAGGCGCGGGCGAAGTCACCTCCGCCGACATCGAGGCGGACGCCGACGTTGAAGTCCTCGACCCGAACGTACACATCGCGACCGTCGGCGAGGGCGGCAGCCTTCGCATCGAGATGCGTCTCAAGCGCGGGCGCGGCTACGTCTCGGCCGACCGCAACTTCGACGAAGACCTCTCCCTGGGCTACATCCCGATTGACTCTGTGCACACGCCGGTCAAGAAGGTCAACTACACGGTCGAGGCCGCGCGTTTGGGCCAGAACACGGAGTTCGACAAGCTGACCATAGAGGTCTGGACTGACGGCTCTGTGAAACCCGACGACGCGATTGGCCTCGCGGCGAAGCTCATCAAAGACCACATGTCCATCTTCATCAACTTCGAGGAGGACACGGACGACTTCGCTTACGCGAACATGGAGAGGCCGCCGCTCCCGCGCAACGACCAGCTCGACCGCTCCGTGGACGAGTTGGAGCTTTCAGTGCGCTCCTACAACTGCCTGAAGAACGCCGACATTCGCACCATCCGCGACCTCGTGCAGAGAAGCGAGCGCGAGATGCTGGCGACCAAGAACTTCGGCAAAAAGAGCTTGAACGAAATCAAGGACATCCTCAACGGGATGGGCCTCGACTTCGGCATGGAGTTCGACGCGCAGGGCAACCCGATTCCGGGCTCCGGCGGGCGCGACGCCTCGGACTTAGACGATTTCACGGATAACGACGAAGAATAATTCAAGTGATAAGTGATGAGTGATAAGTGATGAGCAAAAGCCTTCTACTTATCACTTGTCACTTATCGCTTATCACTTAAAAAGATGAGACACCAGAAGGCACATCGGAAATTGGGCCGCACGAGCGCGCACCGCATGTCTATGCTGCGCAACCTCGCGACCTCGCTCATCAACGCGCAGGACGAGCGCATCATCACCACGCTGCCGAAGGCGAAAGAGCTGCGCCCGTTCGTCGAGCGTGCCATCACGCTCTCGCGCCACGCGACCGCACTCGAAGGCGACAACGCCGAGGCGCAGGCCGTTCACCTGCGCCGCCAGGCCGCGGGCTTCTTCCACGCCGGCAACCGCCAGCAGAAGGCTTCGACGGGCCGCCGCGGGCAGGAGCGCGCGCCGCGCACCGCCGGGGTGCTGGCGCTGCGCCGCCTCTTCGACGAACTGGGCCAGCGCTTCAAGGACCGTCCGGGCGGTTACACGCGCATCATCAAGCTCGGCCGCCGCGACGGCGACAACGCGGAACTCGCCATCATCGAGTTGGTTGACAACCGGCGCGAGCGCGAGGCCGAAGAGTCTAGCAAGCGCGCGAAGGCAGCGGCTTCGGGTAAGAAGAAGACGGCCAAGGCGAGCAAAGAGGTCGAGGAGACAGGCAGCCGCCGCGGGGGCCGTAAGGCCGACAAGACCTTCGAGAAGGAAGAGACGACCAAGGCCCGCGGCCGCGGGAAGGCCGACGACGCGGGGCTTGAGGACCAGAAGCCGAAGGGCGGTCGCCGCGCCAAGAAGACCGAGGCGACGGCTGAAGAGAAGGATACGGAGTAGGCAAGAAAGTATTCGACCAGGGGCGCGCCGCGAGGTTCCGACCGCGTGCCCGGTCGCTTTGACCCCGAGCCTCAATTGACCGTCGGCAGATGACCCCACGGGACGGTTGAGGCTCTTCTCTTTGTTCAACGTCAACAGGGACGGGCAGCGCTGAGAGGCGCGCGCGTCAGCTTGGAGTCGAAAAGAATGAACGATCAGGAAGGCGCAACACAACCTGCACGCGAGGACCGGGCGCAGCAGCAGCAGACGACGAAGCCGCAGCCCGAGCAGCAGCAACAGCGCACGGGCGCGCCGCGTAATGAGCGCGAGCGCGGCGGGCGGCGGCGCGGCGGCGGAGGTGGCGGCGGCGGTCATCAGCAACAGGGCCAGGCACGCCGCTCGGAGCCACACCTCCCCATGGAAGAACTGCGCGACCTCTTCGCGCTCTTCACGGAGCACGGCCTGACGGAATTTGAGATCGAGCGCGAGGGGCTACGGGTTCATATAGGTCGCAACTTGACCCCGCAGGTCGCC
>DATFCB010000110.1:0-3600 GCA_035253525.1 Pyrinomonadaceae bacterium
GTGCCGATCTCTATCTGTGAGAGATAGAGTTCCGGCGTGACGCGGTCGCCGACGGCCGCGCGCGCTTCGGGCAGGATGCGCCCGGCGCGCGGGTGCAACTCGCGCGTCTCGCGGTCAATGATCTGGTACTCCTCTTCGACACCGATGGTGAACTCTGGCTTGTTGGCAGTCATGGCGAGGTCTTCGGTTACTGTGTTCGTGGTTAAATTCTGCGCTCTTCCGGGATGAGCGATTTGTGTATGTGTATGGCTGCCATAGCGCCTTCGGCGGCGGCGACGACGGCCAACTGCGAGTGCGGCGTGATGTCGCCCGCCGCGTAGACGCCGCTGACGCTCGTCTGCTGCTCGTCGTCAACCGCGACCAACCCGCACTCCGCGTCCAACTCGCAGCCCAACATCTCGTGTAGGTCGCCCGCCATCAACGTCCCCAGGTTGAAAAAGAGCGCGTCACATTCGAGCGCGTCACCACTCTCGAAGACGACACGTTTGAGCAGTTTCTTCTCGCGGTCGCCTTCGAGACCTGTGACGCGCTCCTCCCTGACGGGAATACGGAAGCGCGCGAGCCTTTCGCGGTGCTCGTTTGCGACGCCCTCCGCGTCGCCGTCAATCAGCAGCGTCAGATTGTCCGTCCAGGTCAGCAGGCCGAGCGTGAAGCCGACGCCGCTTTCGCCGCGACCGAGGACGGCGACGCGCTTGTCCGAGACTTCGTAGCCGTCGCAGTCCGGGCAGTGGTGCACGGTCACGCCGTAAAAGTCCGCGAAGCCCGGACAGTCCGGCGTCAGGTCGCGCAGGCCGGTCGCGAGCAAAATTCGCCGCGCCTCGAATGACTGTTTGACGGCGGCGCGCTCATTCTCGTCGTCGTCGCCCGTGCTGACGCGAAAACGCTCGTCATCAATCTTCTCGACTTTCGTCACGCAGCCTTCGACGATCAGCCCGCCGTGCATTGTCACTTCGTCGCGCCCGCGCGCGAGCAGTTGTTCAGGCATGATTCCGTGGTGGCCCAGAAAGCCGTGGACGCCGTGCGAGTAGAGGTTGCGCGGGCTGTTGTGATGAAAGGTGAGGACGCGGCGGCGGTAGCGCGCCAGAAAGAGCGAAGCGGACAGCCCCGCAGGCCCCGCGCCGATGACTATGCAATCGTAGAACTGCTCGCTCATGCTCGGACCTGGGCGCGCGAGAATCGAAGGACCGCCTTGAGTGCGCGCCCGTCTTCAGGGCACTTTGAGTTCCCGTTTCGGCAGGGAGTGGCGGAAGACGAAGTCCGTCTCCTTTTTCTGAGAGTGACAGGAGTTGCAACTGTCCAACTTCCCGCGGCTCAACACAGACGCCCCCGCCCCGTCCATCACCAGATACTCCCAATCGTTGCTGGCGGGATTAAAATTCTTCCCGCGCTTGACCATCACCACCAGAAGCTCCGGCGTCGCAAGCTCCGGCGTCAGAGGTTGTTTGCCGGAAATCTTTTCTCTAACGATGACAGAGCCTTCAGGAAATTCTGTCGGCCGCTCGGAAATAAACATGGGATGGCCGATTGGGTTGACGTAAACGGAACCGTAGATGTCCTCGTGGCCGGGAGTTTTTACCTGTGCCGGAAACCTGGCAGGTTTGGGGGCGACATTCACGATGTCGCTGATGATAGCGCTTCAACCCATCAGCGACGCCGCGTCTATCAATTGAAGCCCGATATTGATGCGCGGCCACTGCCTGTAGCCTGCAACCTCTTTGACCTGCGCCGTCTGACCCGCGGAAGACGCCCTCAGATAGCCTTCCAGGCCCGCGACCGAAGCCAACACAATCGCCGCGACAAAAATCTTTACTCTCATCGTCCGCTCCTCAAATCAGGGAATGAACTGCGGTGTGTGCTCTTTGAATCAGGCAACGCACGGAGAGTTGTCCCCAAAGACAACTTAAATGAAGTGAAGATACAGCGGATTTATCTTGCGCCGGGCATCAGGCGCAAGGGCCGTCTATTCTGAGCGTTCTGTCCATAAGCTACACGCTGAGGTTCTAGCTTACCTGCCGGTGAAACGAGATGAAGTATCACTACCTGACAGCTTTATTGCTTTTGGCACTCACCTCGGCGGGGGCCGCCTCCCAGAGCGGGATTTCACTGCCTGGGCGTGAAGAGATAGCCCGAATCACGATAGAACATGCTCCGCTGCATCTGTACACGACAGACTATTTGTCGGAGGCGTTGCCCTGCTTCACACCTGCCGAGGGGGGACGTGCCGAAACGCCTGAACTCGCCGACCAGGGTCGCATCGAGTTGAAGAACGGGGATGTCATCAACTGGGCGGCCGCGAACAACAGGTCGCTCCTGATTAGGACGCGCGCCGGGAGTCAACTCTTCGAGTTATCCGGCGAGTGCGCGTACAGGCACGCCGGCCCGGCCATGAAGCTTTACCGGTATCTCTTCTTGAAGAGCGATTTCCCGGAGCCCATGCCCAAGCGAGTCGAACGGGGAATGGTGGAGCGTTTCCTGCGCGAAATTCTAAGCTGGAGAGACGCTGAGCGGACGCCTGCGCGCGAGTTGAAGGAACTGGCCCTCTTTTACGACGCGCAAGGCATCGTGCCAGACCTGCTCGGCCGCCTTGACGGCCGCGAGGCGACCGGGGTGGAACTACAGCAGTCCATCATCTTCACGGAGGTCGTAGGCTTCCTCGGCGACGAGGCGCAGAGGGAAGCGGGGCGACGCTATTACAGACGCCTTTTGACGCTTCCCTATAAAAACGGACAGCCGCCGGAGGAGTTTCGCCTGCGCGCGCTGACTAACTGCCTTGCAGCCTACACGCCGGAGGAGTCAACCGAGGGGCTGCTCAGGCGGATTGATCAGGCGCTCGGCAGGCTGAGGCCGCTGGCGACAAACGACTGGGCGGCGGGGAGGGAGATGCGCGAGGTCGAGGACATGCGCGGGGTCGTCCTGCTCCGCGTCGGCGGGGCCGGGGCCATGAAGCGTGAGATCATGCAACGGGCCGACCCCGCGAAACGCCTGGATGCGCTCGTTGACATCTACCTCAATGTTGACATGAGATACTATGAATTTGTCTCTGACTGGGCTCTCCACGAGGTCGTGCGCGCGGGCCGCTCGGGCGACGCGCGTGAGGTTATCGCCGCCTTCCGGCGAGCCATCCCACGGCTGCCGCGCGAGTCGAGGGAGGCACGGCGCGCCCGCGCGCTTCACGCCGTCGAATATTTCGGCGGAGAACTCACACCCGCCGAACGCAATCAGAGGCGGCCCTTCGAGAGCCGCTATGATCCCCTGAGCCTTGAAGAATTTTGAGGCTCGGCTGCGCCTCTAAAGACAACGTCAGTTCGAGATAAGCGATACAGTTCTTAGCTCCGTAGGAGCGAGCGGAAGCATAAACAGCGAGGAGCGCGAACCCTTTGCGTGAAGAACGGCGAGACTTTATGCCCGACACGTTACTCCTGTCATGAATTAGTCTATAGATTCAGAATCAAGACGCGCTCGGTCGCGGTATCTTACTTACGAGCCAAAAGGCGTTCGCGTCTGCCGCGAGGGTCGAAGCGAGCCTCAATCTCTTTTTTCAATTCCTGACGCTCCGCTTGCCTTTTATCCAGATACTTTTCTACTTCGTCCTGATTCTGT
>DATFCB010000111.1:0-6233 GCA_035253525.1 Pyrinomonadaceae bacterium
CGTCAGGCTCTGACTTCGTGCCGAACACGAGTACGTGGTCCAATCCCTGCTGCGCCTGCTGCGTGCTGAGCCGGAGGCGCACGCCCATGCCGACCCGCTCGGCCTCGTCGAAATCCGCCATCCACTTCATCCCGTCATCAATCGCAGGCACTTCGTCCGAGCCGGTGGCCGGCGCGAGCGACGGGTCGGGGCCGGTGGGGAGCTGGGCCGGTATTGGCTTGCCGACTCCGCTCGTTATCATCCTGCCGTTCACGTAGGCGAGTACGTGCCAGTTGTCCGGCAACACGCCGGAGCGCGGCGCGCGCGTCCACACGTCGGGCTTGGTTTTGGGCTCGGGGAGCGCGGCCGTGCCGGTCGGGAGGTCGTCGGGGTTCAGGACGCGCGCGACCCACGCGGCACGGTACGCGTCGAAACGGTCGGCGAGTTGTCGCCAGGCCAGTTTTTTGGCCTCCTCGTCGTCGCCTGCCTGCCGGGTCTGCTCCCAGAAATGTCTGCCCCAGGTCAACTCCTCTTCCGTCAGCTCCGGCTCGTGCGTGTCCACGTGCACCTTGTCCGGGTAGACGCGGACGCGCAGCTCCATCTCGCCGCCCGGCTGCGGGAAGAAGCGCGTCTCAAGACGCACGGGGAACATGACGATGGGCTGGCCCGCGCCGGCCGAGAGCTGTACGCCCAGGTCTGGTATGAACGGGGCGAACGTGAAATTCGGGTTAGGGTTCAACTGAGCCATGATGCACCTTTAAGAGCGGTGATAAGTGATAAGTGATAAGTGATAAGTTAAAACCCTCTTTCTTTTTCTTATCACTTATCACTCATCACTTATCACTGCTTTTTGAGCAATTGATTCGCGTGGATGGCGACGCGCGCCGGCAGTTGCTTGGTGATGTAGGCCATGTGCGCGGAGTTACGGCCCCACTGGCCCTTGTCGTTCTCGGTGGGCGCGAGGAGACGCGCCGCGCCTACCGAGACGTGGGCCAGCGCACGCAACTCGGTCTCGTCCCCGGCCAGGTGGCCCCAGTTCAAATCGTCCCACGTTTTCAGCTCCGGTAACATCAACGGCTTGCCCGCTTGTGCGGCGAATGGCGCGGCATCCAGACCGAAGCGCGGCTCGGTGGGTTGTTGTTGGAGCACGAAGAAGAGGCCCGGCTCACTGGTCGCGTCGTCGGCAGTCAGGTCGAAGCCGAGGAACGTGACATCTGGGTCGAGCGTGCCGCGAAACACCGGATGAATTTCGGCCCACGGGGTGAGCGGCAAGTCTAGCTGCTCGCCGTTCTGCACGGCCTTGACGGCATAGATCACTGTGTTCGGGTAGCGGCGCAACAACTCGCCGCGAATAAGGAGTACGAGGTTGTTGCCCGCCGCGACGCCGGTCGCATTCTCGCCCAGCTTGCTTGCGTCCCAGAGGTGTATGGGCGGGATGTCCGCGGGCGGCGAGGGCTGCTCGCCGGTTTCGATGGCGTCCCAGAAGTGCTGGAAGTATGTGCCGCGCTGGTCGGTCGGGTAGCCGCGCCAGAGCAACTCGCTGCTCATCTCGGCGTTCAGGCCGACCATGAAAGACTCTACAAAATTCGCATTGGTTTCGAGCAACTGAATGCTGTCCGGCGGCACGTGCTCAAGCCCCGGAAAGAGCGCGGCGGGCGAGAGGTCGCGTAGCGCCTCGTACATCGGCTGCGGGAAAGTCGGCGCGTCCATAACGAGTTCGAGCGGGTCGTCCGTGCTCGGTTGCGGGCTGTCTATACGGACGCTCGCCAGCACGCGTGCACTGACGGTCAGGCTCGGGTTGAGGCTGGCGAGCGCGGCGGCCTTGATGTCTCGCATAACCAACTGCGGGCGCACCTTGAACATGGCGGCGTCGGCGGAGAGAGCGAAGGCCGGGCTCAGAAATTCCTGGTGAGCTACGGCTGCGGCGCGGAACGCCTCAAGCTCCGGCGGGACGGGCTGCTTCTGCGAGATGGAGGCGGGAAACAGGATGTTGAGCCGGAACATGTCGTGCATTTGAATGTCTCTGGCTCGGACCCCTTCCCAGTGTGCGGGCGGCGTCTCGACCCAGATGAATCCTCCTCCGGCGGGCAACATGTCGGAGACGCGGTCAATCGTCACCACGCCCCTGTGAGGAGCGCTGACCTTGCCGGAGCGGTCCCACGCGGCGCGACCGCCGTGGAGCGTGAAGGCCATCCCGTCAATGGTGCGTCCTTCCAGCCCCACCGCGCTGGCGTCCACCTCCAGACGCACCCAGGAGCTTGACAGCGTCGGCGGGTTGGTCCGGTGGTCGCGGGAGATGATCTTCGGGAAGTCTCCCATGAAACGCCGGCTGGTCGTCCCGTCCACGCCCCAGCCAATCAGGTTCTGGCCCCAGTAAGCGCGGTGCTCCCAACCGCTTTCGGCCGTGTGCCACTGCAACATGACCTCGTTCGGCACGTTGTTGGGGTCGATTTGGAAGTAAGTGAAAAGCTTGTCGCCTTCGCCGATGTTGAGCGTGTCGGTCGCGCTGTGGAAGAAGTGTTGATGAAGCCCGATGCTGATGCTCGACTGGTGAGAGCGCGAGCCTGTGTAGGGGGCCGGGTTGCCGAAGACCCAGTTCCACGGTTCGTCGCCTTCAAGCACGGCCCCGGCGGGCGCGAAGTCATCAACCCAGATGGTCTCGCCGAGTTGGTGGAGCGTCTGTTGAACCACGTCCGCCACGATGGCTTGATTAAAGACCCCGACGAGCGAGCCGACTCGCGCCGCGCCCGCCTTCATGAATTGCCGGTTGACGGTCCCGCGCGGCCGCGCGAGGCGGCGCATGGGCGCGGAAACCGTGTTCGACGGCACGACCGATGCGGCGAGCCTCTGCGACAGCAGCACCTTGGTCGGCAGCGTGCCGGGCAGCGACCCCGGCAGGCTTTCTTCCAGAACGATGCGCGACTGCGCGGGGGCGACGATTCGCAGGAACGAATCCTCGGAAAATCGCTTGAAGGTTTTGTCGAGATAGACGTTGTTCACGGCGCGGCCCAGTTGCGCCTGCCGCAAACGCTGATTGATTTTTTCAATCTCGCCGAGCTGCTCCCAGGCCGAAGCCATCAACGCCTCTTGCTGGCCCCGCACGACCTCCGTGCCCATGCCCGCCGCCACGCGGTTTCTAGGGTCCAGGTTCAACTCGTCGAGCCACAACGGCGGCGGCCACGACGGGGGCGGCGCGAGCGAAGGCGGGTCGGTCGCGGCGACCTCGTGGACGGCCGCCTGCCAGCAGCCATAGATTGGCGGCCCGACGATGGGTTCCTGGTCGCCGCCTTCTTTCGTCGCAAGCTGCCAGGGCGTGTTGAGAATCCTTTTGAGTTCGGTCTGAAACGGCAGGCGCGATGCTTCCGCCCAGTCGTCCGGCTTGCTCCTCACGGGCCGCAGCGCGCCTTCGAGGCCGAGCACCGTGCTTTCGGGCGGCGGAGGCGGCTCCACACGGAAGCCCGGACGGCTGATGTCCATCGGACGCTTGCCGACTTCGGGCGGAAGCTGACGCGCTTCGAGCCGACGCACCAGTTCTTCAAAATCGCCGCCCGCGCCGGTGCGAAACGCCCAGTGGTAATAGACAGGCAGCTTGACCTCTTGCGGCGACTGCGGGCCGGACAGCCACGCCGGTTCGAGTCGCTGCTCGTCCGCCGTTTGAATCGGCAGATCAAGACCGGCCTTGCGGCCCAACTCGAACGTCGGCACGACGCACGCGATGTACTGTGTATTGGGATCGAGCCTGCGCGGACACAGCAGCCGCGAGACGGAGCGCGCCGGGTCGCCCGCGAGCGTGGCTTTGAGGTTGGTGCGCTCGGTGCCGGTGAGTTGCGCGTGCGCCCACGCCCACGACTCCGCCAGGTCCGGCAGTTCGTCGCCCGGCTTGGCCGGGGCTTGAATCTCCAACGAGGGCAGCGGCGACGTGCCCGCGGGCCGCAGGGCGACGCCCTCCTGTTTGCGCACGACCACCAGACAGAGCCAGGGCCGCAGACGACCTTGCTCGTCGCCCCTGGCGGGAGTGAAGAGCCAGGGGAAGTCCGGGCGGTCGAACTCGATGGCGGGGAAGTAGTTTGGCTCGAAGTCCGACGTGAGGTGTCGCGGCTCGGTGCGCACGACCTGTTGCAGGTCAATGCCCGTGATCTCGCCGGGGCCGTAGAGCCGGACGGCCTTCTCCACGGCCGATGAGTTGACGACCAGCCTGACCGGAAGCTGCACGACGCCCGGTTGATTCGCGTCGAGCCGGTCGGTGGCCGTGTCGGGTATGTTAGCGGCCGTCGCGGGCTGGACCCACGGCAAAAAAATGTGATTGGCAGGTTCGGCCATTTCACGTCACCTCAAGGTGAAATTCAGTTCACAGGCTCCGAGGCGCGGATGATCTTCAATTCTCTGGCCCGCGCCGGATTTTCTCGTTTCAGTTTTTGCAGGGCTTGAAACGCCTCCGCGTAGGCGACGAGTTCACCGGCCTCTATGCCGGGCGCGGCCTGGC
This sequence comes from Pyrinomonadaceae bacterium, assembly GCA_035253525.1. GTDB lineage: Bacteria > Acidobacteriota > Blastocatellia > Pyrinomonadales > Pyrinomonadaceae > QHXM01. Next base: position 4,463 of record DATFCB010000111.1, read on the forward strand.
GCGATTGGTCTTTGTCCGCGACGATCACCCAGCCGGTCTTCGCAAGCCGGTTCCTGACGACGGCCGGGCGGTACTTCTCCGCGCCCGTCCGGCGCACGTCGCTGCGGGCCGCCGCGCCGAATGAAATCTGCTTGCCGAGGTGGTCCGCGCTGAGCGCTGTCGGCTCAGCCTGTTTGCGCGGCGGCTCGTCTTTGCGCCCGACGATGAAAGTCTCGTAGCGTATGGCCGGGTCTTCAATCAGGTCGTCGTCGCCCGTGGGCAGGACGAAGCCGTCCGCGCTGAGACTCATGCCCGCCGTCAGCGGCTCGAACGAAGGGGCCGTCAGTTTCTCGTCGTCGGTCATCTCCAGAAACTCGGCGGGCGCGAAGAAGTCGCGCACGGGCGTGAAGGGGAGGCTTTGGCCGCCCACGCTGACGGAGTTGATTTTGAAGAAGCGCGCGTCCGCCGGGGTCGTCTGGCCGAACTTCGCAATCTCCAAATCCAGAGGCACGATTGTTTGTTTGACCGAGAGCGTGCCGAGCGGGTGGAGCGCGATCTCGCCCTCCACACTCCGCTCGCGCAACGTGACCAGACGGCGCTCGCGCTCGGCCAGTTGCCCGCCCCAGTTGCGCGCGTCCGAAAGGGCCGCCGTCAGACGCTCCATCACCACGACACGTTCGGCGGGCGGCGGCGGCTCGCCCGAGATGAGCGTCTTGCTGAAGCGGATGGAGAAGTCGCACCAGAAGATTTCAAACGTCGCCTTGCCCTTGATGTGCAGCGGGCGCGGCCCCGCGAGCGAGCCCTCGACTTTGACTTTGAAGAGGTTGGATGAACCGTGCTTGAGTTGGACGGAGGCGTGGAAATCGGCCAGGAAGGCGAACGGGTCGAACTGAATCAGAATGTCGAAGCCGATCTCGCCGTGGATGCTGAAGCCGCCGCCGCGCGCGAGCAGTTCGGCGCGCGCCCCGAACTGGAGCGTGTTCGAGGTGAGCGCGAAGTAGCCTTCGCAACGCAGCCGAAAGTCTGAGCTTTCGCTCAGGGAAAGCGCGATGCGCTCAAGCGCCGGGAAACCGGCGGGCGGTTTGAACGCCGGGTGAAAGCCGCCGACCGAGAGCGCGAAGAGCGGCGACCCGCTCCAACGCAGCCGCATCGCCATCTGGCCCGTCAGCACGAACTTCTTCAACAACCGCGAGTCGTAGAGTGCGGCGTCAATCGAGGCCGTGCCCTGGTCGAAGTCTATGATGCCGATGGCGTCCATGTTCAGACGCACGAGGTCGTGCTCTTCCCTCGGCAGCGTCGCCGACACGCGCCCGAGCACGATGAGCCGCAGGCGCTTGCCCGTCTCCAGGATGAGCGCCAGCTCCATCTTCACGGGCGACCCCGGCCCCCAACTGATTTGGGCCAGAAAGCCGAAGAGATAGCTGCCCTGCTTCGCGGGGAAGAACGTGTCGAGGCTGCTGATGATTAGCGGCGCGTTCTTAATCGGGTCTTTCGGGAAGAGAACGCGTTCGAGCATGTGGCTCTTGATGCCTTCGCCGACGGCCTCTTCGTTGAACGTGCGGTTGACCGCGACCAAGCCGCCGATGCCCGTCAGCGTGAAGCCGAGGCCGAGCGGTATCGGCTTGAAGCCTTCGGCCGTCACGATGACGATCATCGAGAAGCCCTTCGCGCCGCCGGGCATCCGCGTCGAGATGAGGCCGACGGCCTTGAGCGTGATGTTGCTCTTGGTGAGCACGAGGTTGAGGACGCCGCCATACTGCCCGCGCTCGGAGTCGTAGAAGAGGAAGCCGCC
>DATFCB010000112.1:0-3314 GCA_035253525.1 Pyrinomonadaceae bacterium
AGCATCTTGGAGGGCTCGGTCTTCCAGGTCTCCTCGTCGCCGCCCAGGGCCGCGCTCAGCTCCTCGTGGAGCGTGGGGCGCGTGCCGCGCTCGACGTGCGCGACCTTGTAGGGGCGCTTGATGAGGCGGCCCGCGCTCGAAGCGACGTGCAGGTCCTTGATGGTGTGGCGCAAGTCGGGCAGCGCCGCCAGCGCCCCGAAGGCCGCGAGCGTGTGGCTTTTGCCGACGCCGCGCAGGCCCGCCAGCGCGCGGGCAGTGCCCTGGTTGCGCGGCAAATCGGCCAGCTCGTCCAGCCAGCGGGCGAAGAGGTCCGAGGTCGCGTCCGTGAAAAAGTAGGAGGCGAGCGCGCGTGCGGGCTCGTCCACGAAGTTCAGCACTTCTGTGAAAGTCCCTGGCTCGACTAAGTCCTTGATCTTCTCCTGCGCGCGCTTCAAAACTGCTCTCTCCAAGGGGTGACGACTGGCGGGGTGGCGGCTTCTGCGACCGCACATTCGAATGTAGCATGCGCACCATTAACGGCGCAATAACTCTTACTTTTTCTGCTCGGCGGCTGCTATAATGCCTGCTCAGAAGACCCGTGACAGCCCCCAGCTCGAAGTCTGACGCCAGACCATTGCGAAGTTTTATCCGAAAAGGCGCAACCCGCGCGCCGCGCGACGGCATCAAAGCCCTGCGCGCCGAAAAGATAGCCTTGCGAAAGCGGTCGGCTGACTGAAGCCTTTGAGCACGCGGCGCACGCCCCTCTTCAATGCGGAGATTTTGGCCGGCTCGAACCGTGAGCTTTGGCCCGTGCGAAACCGGAACAGCGCCCCTTGCTTCGCGGCAGCGTTCTCGGAAATCGCCCCGGTGTTTACAAGTTTTTGGAGGCTTTTCACCATGAATAATCGCTTCTCCCGCTTCATGACGGCCACCTTGCTCGCCCTCAGCCTGTGGACGAGCGCCATCTCGGCCGTCGCCCTTCCCGTCCAGCAGCAGCAGGATCAGGAGAAGGCCGCTCAGCAGGATTCTAAAAATAAGCAGGACAAAAAGCAGCAGCCGACTGCCACGGTCGCCAGCGCCGGCAAGCCGCTCAAGACTGACGAAGACCCGTCCATGATCGGCAAACGCAAGATTAACGGCGGCTTCATCAACTGGATGGCGATGGGGATGGAGAAGGAAGTCGCGCTCGGCCGCTACCTGTCCTCGGAAATAGACCGCGAGGCGAAGTTCGTTGACGACCCCGTCATCACCGAGTACGTCAACCGCGTGGGCCAGAACATAGTGCTCCACTCGGACGCCAAAGTCCCGTTCACCATCAAGGTCATTGACTCCGACGAGGTCAACGCCTTCGCCCTGCCCGGCGGGTTCTTCTATGTCAACAAGGGGCTTATCTTAGCGGCCGACAACGAGGCCGAGCTGGCGGGCGTGATGGCGCACGAAATCGCGCACGTCGCCGCGCGCCACGCCGTCGAGAACCAGGCCAAGGCGACGCTCGCCGAGTACGGACTCATGGCCGGCTCGATTTTCCTGGGCGGGATTCCCGGCCTCATCATCAACAACGCCGGACCGTTCGCCGCGCTCCTGGGCTTCATGAAGTTCAGCCGCGACGCGGAATCCGAGGCGGATAAACTGGGCGTGCAGTATTTGTACGCAGCGGGCTACGACCCGAACGCCCTGGCGACGATGTTCGAGAAGCTGGCGGCGAAGAACAAGAAGAAGCCTGGCTTCCTCTCGAAGGCGTTTTCGACGCACCCGCAGCCGCCGGACCGCCGCGCGTCCTCGCTCGCACTCGTGGCACGCTTCCCCGAACGCGAGGAGTACGCCATCAGCACTTCCGAATTTCAGAAGGTCAAGGCCCGATTGATGCGTATGTCGAACGCGAAAGCCTCCACGGCCGGCAACATCGCGGCCGGCGAAGACGGCAGCGCGCCGGGACGCCCGACCCTGAAGCGCAGGCAGCCGCCTCCGCCCGAGGGCACGTCCGACAGCACGACGACGACCCCGTCCGACAAGGCTCCGGCAGACCCGCCGAAGCTCAAGCGCAACACGGGGGAGAAAGACACTCAAACGACGACGCCACAGTCAACGCCCTGAAGCGTCCGAACAGTTAACAAACCGGAAAGGCTCCCCGGCATTCAACCGCCGGGGAGCCTTTCCAATTTGTGCCGGAAACGGTCGCTGCCGCTCTTTAACTTGACAATTTTCGGAGCGTTTCGTTATTCTAGCCGTTCGCGTTTTAGACGCTTTTTCCAGAGAGAGTTATCTATGTCAACATACTTTCCTAGCGGCAAGGGGCTTGCCGGTAATCGCAAATGGTACGTCGTGGACGCGGCGGGGCAAACGGTCGGCAGACTTGCGACCGAAGTCGCGTGTCTCCTGACCGGCAAGCGCAATCCGCAGTGGACGCCTTTCATAGACATGGGCGACCACGTCATCGTGATTAACGCGAGCCGCGCCGTCTTCAAGGGGTCGAAGGCCGAGCAGAAGGTTTACCGCCGCCACACGCTCTATCCGGGCGGCTTGCGCGAGGTCTCGGTCAAGGAGCAGTTCGAGAAGCACCCGGAGCGCGTCATCGAACTGGCGGTCAAAGGCATGCTGCCCAAGAATAAACTGGGCAAGGCGATGGCGAAGAAGCTGAAGGTTTACGCCGACGCCAACCACCCACACGCCGCGCAGCAGCCCCAACCGCTCGACATCACCCCCGCATAAAATCCAGGCATTAGATTAGAAGGACAGAAAAGACTGTGGCTGAGATTCAATATTACGGAACGGGCAGGCGCAAGAGTTCGACGGCGCGTGTCTACTTGCGCCCCGGCGCGGGCGATGTCCGCGTCAACAAGAAGGCTTTCGAACAATATTTCCCGAACGAGACGCTGCGGATGATCATCCGCCAGCCGCTCCAACTGACGGAGACGGCCGGCAAGTTCGACATCCTGGTCAACGTCGAGGGCGGCGGCCCCGCAGGGCAGGCCGGCGCGATTCGCCACGGCATCACGCGCGCCCTCATAGAGTTCAACGCGGACCTCCGCCCGGCCCTGAAACACGCCGGACTGGTCACGCGCGACCCGCGCATCAAGGAGCGCAAGAAGTACGGGCAGAAGGGCGCGCGCAAGCGCTTCCAGTTCTCGAAGAGATAGTTTTTCGGTTCGAGTCCATTGTCGTCGGCCTCGATTGGTTGCTTGCCCCCTCTTTGGGGGGAAGTCACTGTGGCGGCGGCGAGTACATTAAACCAATTCACTGAGAAGGAGATTTTCTTTTGGCTTCGGTTACGATGAAAGAGTTGCTGGAGGCCGGCGTACACTTCGGCCACCAGGTCAGGCGCTGGAACCCGAAAA
>DATFCB010000113.1:0-6991 GCA_035253525.1 Pyrinomonadaceae bacterium
GAAGCCCGCCTCGTTCGAGGGCAGGGCAAAGCCTATGCCGTTGTAGTCGCCGGTCGAGGTCGCTATCTGCGAGTTCATGCCGATGACTTCGCCGCGCATGTTGACGAGCGGGCCGCCGGAGTTGCCACGGTTAATCGCCGCGTCGGTTTGCAGGAACTGCTGGAAGCTGGTAAACGGCGCGGCCTGCCGCTCCTTCTTCGAGATGATGCCGGCGGTGACGGTCTGGTCGAGTCCGAAGGGCGAGCCGATGGCGAGCACCCAGTCGCCGACTTCCACTTCGTCGGAGTTGCCGAGCTTGACGGTGGGAAGGTCGCGCGGGGCCTCAATCTTGACGACCGCCACGTCCGTCTCTTCGTCTATGCCTTTGACGACGCCGCGAAACTCCTCGCCCGATTGCAGCCGGACGGTGATGCGCGTTGCGCCCTGCACGACGTGCTGGTTGGTCAGGATGTAGCCCTTCGGGTCAACGATGAATCCGCTGCCTACGCCGCGCGCGGGGCGACGCGCCTGCCGGCGCAGCATATCCAGCAGAGGGTTATTCGCCGCCGGGTCGTCCTTGTCTTCTGTGTCGTCGTCGCGCTCGGCTATCTCGGGCGCGGCCGTCACGGTGTCAATGTTGACGACCGCCGGCTCTACGCGCCGCGCGATTTCGGCGAACGAGGCCGAGAGCGCTTCGGGCGCGCGCGCCGTGCCCGCGACCATCTCGTTCTGCGCGACTGCGGGGCGGCCCGTCAGGATTGCGCCTAGCCCTATGCCGACGGCGAGGCAGGCGACGGCCAGCGCCACGATCCACACGCGCAGCTTGCGCAGGATGGCCCGCTCCGAACCGTTCATCTGATCTTTGGGAAGCTCGTACATCACTCACACCACCTTTGAAAAAACGTAAAGGCAATCAAATCTGGTTTGCGCCCGGCCCGCTCGGTCAGGCCCGTCCGCGCCGGCGCAAAAGGGAGGCCAGCCAGTATAACAGGAGAAGCGCGGCAAAGAGAAGATGAAGGGCGTGGCGACACAGAAACGAAAGATTTCCGGCTTTATTGGTCGCCCGCGACTATTTCGTGCGGCCTTGATGTAAGATTGTCCCCGCGATGATTGAGCTTTCAGACGGCAAAATTTTGATTCGCCCCTATCGCGCCGAAGACATCGGCGTGATGTACGAGGCCGTGCGCGAGTCCATCGCGGAAGTCTCGCCGTGGCTGCCGTGGTGTCACGCGGGCTACAGCGTGGAGGAGACGACCGCCTTCGTCATGGCGCGCGACGAAGCCTGGCACAACGACGAGGCTTACGCCTTCGGCGTGTTCGACGCCAACACGAGGGATTATCTGGGCGGCGTCGGACTGAACTTCATCAACCGGGTTCACCAGTCTGCCAATCTAGGCTACTGGGTCAGAAGCTCACAGACCGGGCGCGGCGTCGCCTCACGCGCCACGCGGCTCGCGGCGCGCTTCGCCCTCGAACAACTAGGCTTCCAGCGCATCGAAATCCTCGCGGCGGTCGAAAACCTCCCCAGCCAGCGCGTCGCCGAAAAGGCAGGTGCCACACGCGAAGGCGTTCTTCGCAAGCGCCTCCTCGTCAACGGCCAGCCATACGACGCAGTTTTATACTCACTCGTCGCGGAAGATTTCGGGATTCGGCCGGATGAATAAGGACTACTCAGGGCGGTGAATAAAAGGCTGCAACTTCTTATTTCGTCTCACCCATAATTCGTCGCACGAGGGACAGCGAAAGAGCCTCTTATTCGGCTTCGGCAGGCGGCGCATCTCGACGTAGCAGCGCGGACATTCCACGGACGAGAAGACAAAAAAGGCTTCAGGCAAAAATTCCAACAGCCCCAGGATGAAGTGAGCCAAAGACATTTCACCTGCTCCGTCAAGTCGCGTAGCGCGCGTAGACCGTCTTCACCTTTTCGAGAAAGTCGCGGCGGTCAACGATGTAGTAGAGCTTGATCGCGCCCTCGCCGCCCGTCAGGTGCTCGACCAGTTTTTCCAGCACCTCGAACTGGTCGCGCTCCGTGATGCCCTGTGCGTCCAGATGCCCGCTGTAGCGCATGCGGCGCACGAGTTCGATGAGCGTCAGGCGGCCTTCGAAGGTGCGCCCGCCGTGTTTGTGCGAGCGGCTGACGAGGTATTGAATGAGCAGCACGTCGTTGTAGATTGCGGGCGCGAGGAACAGCCGGTCGCCGTCCCGCTCCCATCCTTCTTCGAGCCGCTGCGAGCGGCGCACGGCGCGCAAGCCCTCGAAGACTTCCGCCCAGGCGGTCTTCGGCTCGATTCTTTCCAGGAGGGCGCGCGTCACTTCAATCAACCAGCGGTCGTCCTCGAAATCCAGGTTGCGCCCCATCGCGTCCAGCCATTCAAAGAGGAGCGTGCGGCGGTCAGACTTCGCTTCGCTCGTCTGAAACTGTTCCTCCGACTTCGGCAGCGTTTTGAGGAGCGCGCGGCGCGCGGCGTCCGTACTCTTGCCCCCTTCGATGCGATAGGTATCGAAGCGCGCGTGCCAGCGCTTCGCGGCGTCGCAGTAAGGGCAGCGCGGGTTCTTCTCCTCGCTGTCGAAGTAGGGTCTTGAAGCAACGGGCGCGGTCAACTCCTGTATGCCGGGCGAGTGGCGCTTGATTTCGGAGTAGGCCGTGCGCGGCGCGAGCCCGAGTTGCTTGGTGAAGATGTCGAAGATGCAGGCCAGGCAAAGCAGCGTCGAATATTCTGTGACCGCGCCGGGGGGGAAAGCAGAAAAATCGAGCTCGCGTTTTTTGGCGGAAGCTGCCATGTGGATTCTACGCGATGGAGACGAGCGCGGGCCGCAAGCCCTCGTCCGTGTGGCCGAGCGCCAAATCAAGCTCGGCCGCAACGTCGCCCTTCCTCGTGCCCAAACTCTTGAAGTCGAAAAGCGCGGGGTCGAGCAGGTGCGACGGCGCGGCGTTGCCGAGCGCGGTCAGCATGGAGCTGCGTATGTGAGGAATCTCTTTCTCAAGCTCAGCTATCAGGCGCTTGACGCGCGCGCGCTTCAAATTCGTCTGCGAGCCGCAGAGGTCACACGGGATGATGGGGAAATTTTTTTCGGCGGCGAACTCCGCTATATCAGCCTCGCGGCAATAGGCGAGCGGGCGAATCACTGTGTTGCGGCCGTCGTCCGAGCGCAGCACGGGCGGCATGGCTTTGAGCGTGCCGACGTAGAAAAGATTTAAGAGGAAAGTCGTGATGATGTCGTCCGCATGGTGGCCGAGCGCGATCTTCGTACAACCCTCTTCGACCGCGACGCCGTAGAGGATGCCGCGCCGCAGACGCGCGCAGACGGAGCAATAAGTCTTGCCTTCAGGCACGAGACGTTTGACGACCGCGTAAGTGTCTTGTTCCTCGATGCGGAAGGGAACATTGCGGCTCGTCAAATAGTCGGGCAGGACGTGCGCCGGGAAGTTCGGCTGCTTCTGATCGAGATTGACCGCCAGGATGTCGAAGCGGACGGGCGCGCGGTCGCGCACGTCCAGGAGCAGATCGAGCAGCGTGTAGCTGTCCTTGCCGCCCGACAGGCAGACCATCACGCGATCATTCTCTTCGATCATCCCGAAGTCCTTGATCGCCTCGCCCATCCGCCTGAGCAGTTTGGTCTTGATCTTACTCTCCACGAACATCTCGCAAATTTCTTCCTTCCCCAGGAGCCTTGACGCCTTTAAAGGATGCCACGCCGGGCGCGCAGTTGACAACCGCGTGGGCGGGAGCGAAGAAGGCTCATTCACCCGGTCACTATAGTCACTTCGGGCCGCCCGTGCCGTACTGGGCTTTGATGAGCCTGGCAGGGCCGGAAGGTGGAACAGTGACTATGAAGAGGTCGCTGTACTCCGCATGGTCAGCGGGCGCGGGCTGCCCGGTCAGAGCTTCCAGCATGAGCGGTATCGTGTTGCTGTGGCCGACCACGAGCACGGTCTGGCCCGCGTGCTTCTCAGTGATCTCGCGTGCGAGCGTTTTCGCGTAGTCGCCTGGGTTTTGTATGTCCTTGATGGGCGACTCCGTGACGGCGATCTTCAAGCGCTCGGAAAGCGGCTGCGCGGTGTCGCGGTTACGTTTGAATTGCGTGGTGTAGATGGCGCTCACGCCTGCTGCATCGGCCACGCGGACGAGCGCCTGTGAGCGTTGCGTTCCGGCCTCCGTCAGCGGGCTGTCTTCGGCGTCCGAAGCCTTCTCCGCGTGCCGCACGAGCAGCACGATTGTCGAAGGCGCAGGCTGCGGCGGCGGCTTGCTGCATGAGACTACGGCTAATGCAAGCAGGAGTGCGAAAATCCATCTGGCGTTTTTAACCATTCATCCCTCTCGTGCTCTGTTGATAAAACTGCTGTCCTTCATCCTTCACGGTCGGAGTAAAACTTTGATGACGCCGCGCTCGGTGGCGCGCTGCATCGCGTGGACGCCGTCGGTGAGATTGTATTCTTCGCTGATGAGGCTTTCGACATCCACCGCGCCCGAACGGAGCAGTTCGAGCGCAGGCCCGAAGCGCCCGCAGCGCGAGCCGACGACGCTGATCTCGTCAACGACGATGCGCGCCGACTCGACGCTCGTCTTCCCGTGAAAAGTTGACTTCAGGACGAGGACGCCGCGCGGGCGCAAGAGGTCCAGCGCGAGCGCGAAGCCAGACTCCGAGCCGGAGGCTTCGACCGCCACGTCGAACGTGCGCTTGCGAGTCTCCACCCGGTCGAGCGTCGCTGTCTCGATGCCGCGGGCGGCGGCGATGGCTAATTTTTCGGGGTGCTTGCCGATCAGGAGCACCGGCGCTTTAGTGAGCGCGAGCGCCTGCGCGCAGAGCAGGCCGAGCTTGCCGTCGCCTATGACGGCGACGCGCGTTTCCTCCGACACGTTCGCGCGCTCCGTTATTCCGTAAGCGGCGGCCAGCGGCTCGCAGAAGACGGCGCGCTCGTCCGGCACGTCGTCCGGCACGGGCAGCAGATTGACGGCGGGCAACTGTAGAAACTCGGCGTGCGCGCCGTCGCGCCCGACGATGCCGAGCACCGTGCGTTGAGGGCAGTGGCGCGAATCTCCGCCCTTGCACAACTCGCAGCGGCCGCAGCCCGCGTTAATCTCGCCGACGACGCGCCGCCCCACGAGCGCCGGCTCGGCCGCGCTCTCGACCACCCCTACGAACTCGTGCCCAATCGTGCCCTCGAAGCCCGCGTACCCGCGCACGATCTCCACGTCCGTATTACAAATCCCGCTCAGCGTGACGCGCACCACGGCCTCGTCCACGCCCCGCGGCCTCTCCCTCTCAGCGACGGCCAACCGGCCGCCTTCGTATCGCAAAGATTTCATAAGTGATAAGTGATAAGTGATAAGTGATGAGTAAAAGCGTTTTTAAATCTTATCACTTATCACTCATCACTTATCACTGCTCTTAAAAGCTTTTCGTCCTCGCGTAGATGTTTCCCGTGTTGAGTTCGATGGTTTGCTGGCGGCCGTAGACGTTGACGGGCAGCCGCCACTCGACGTTCTGCGGGCCGTTGAGCAGGGCGTGAACCCACCAGCGGCCCGGCGCGAGCATGATAGTCGCCTGCCCGCGCTCGTCCAGTTGCGCGCGCACGGGCGAGCGTCCCTGCATGCGCTCTTTCAGAAAATCCTCAAACCGTACCCCTGGGCGCGGCTCGAAGCCGTACTCGCGCTGCGCGGCCGAAACGTCAATCGGGTAAAGCTGCACGGGGATATTGACCGCCGCGCCGTTGTCACGCGGCGAAGGGCGCAGGACGATCTGTAGCGCCGTCTCGCCCGCGGCCATCTCCTGCTCCGTGCTCGTCCCGGCCGGTAGCCGCTCGTAAATGCTCCACCCCGCCGCGACGAGCGCGACGACGAGCGCCACGCGCAGGACGCCTATAACGAGGTCGTAAACGAAACCCTTCTTCTTCACATTTTTCGTCCCTGACGAGGACTTCTCAGAGAGCTTTAACTCACCTGTCCTTCTTCCTTGAGGGCGCTCTCCAACTCTTCGTCGTCGGGCACGGAGAGCACCTGACGGCCGATTTTCACAGTCGGCTTACGCTCCTTGCCGTCGTTTTGTTCTCGCACCCAGCGCGCGGCCTCCGCGTCGCGCTCGATGTCCACGTAGTCGTAATTCACGCCCAGCGCGTCCAGGCGCGCGAGCGTGTGCTGCGTGTCCTCGCACCAGTCCGCGCCGTAAACTTTCACCCTCTCCATTTTCACACCCCCTGTTTGCACATATAATAGCGAAGCCGAACGCGTTTGTGTAAACGGAAGACGACTATGCTGACAAATGAACAACTGGCGCGCTACGAGCGGGACGGGTTTTTAGTCATAGAAGACTTCGCGCCCGCTGAAGAGTGCGACCGCCTGCGCGAGCGCGCGCTTGCGCTCATCGCCGCCTTCGACCCGGCCGCCTCCGTCTCCATCTTCTCGACGCGCGAGCAGACGCGCACCAGCGACGATTACTTCCTCGGCTCCGGCGACCACATTCGCTTCTTCTTCGAGGAGGAGGCTTTCGACGAAGGCGGCCAATTGCGCCAACCAGTCGAGCGCTCGATTAACAAGATCGGCCACGCGCTGCACGAGCTTGACCCGGTCTTCAGCCGCTTCTCACACACGCCTGAGCTTTCCGCGCTCGTCAACGCCCTGGGCTACCGGCGGCCGCGGCTCATACAGTCAATGTACATCTTCAAGCAGCCGAACATAGGCGGCGAGGTCACCTGCCACCAGGACGCGACCTTCCTCTACACGGAGCCGCTGAGCGCCACCGGCCTCTGGTTCGCGCTCGAAGACGCGACGCGCGAGAACGGCTGCCTCTGGGCCATTCCCGGCGGACACAGGCTCGGCCTCAAATCACGCTTCCTGCGCGCGAGGGGCGGCGGCACGCGCTTCGAGGTCTACGACCCCGCGCCCTGGCCCACCGACGGCCTCGTCCCGCTCGAAGTCAAAAAGGGCACGCTCATCCTCCTCAACGGACTGATGCCGCACATGAGCTATCCCAACCGTTCGCCGCGCTCGCGCCACGCCTATACGCTCCACTA
>DATFCB010000114.1:0-8741 GCA_035253525.1 Pyrinomonadaceae bacterium
CCAGGGTCGCGGTCGCTCGACGATGGAGACGGGCATCCGTCGCTCGGGCCAGTTCATGCAGATGGCCCGCAAGATTTTCCGCGACGAGGGCGTGCCCGAGGACATCGTTTGGCTCGGCCAGGTCGAGAGCGGGTGGCGCGCGCCCGTCTGCTCGTGGGCGTCGGCCTGCGGCCTCTGGCAGTTCATCCCCGGCACGGGGCAGACTTACGGCCTGCGCCAGACCGCCTGGGTTGATGAGCGCAAAGGTTTCGAGAAGGCGACGCGCGCCTCCGCGCGCTACCTGAAAGACCTCTACAACCACTTCGGCGACTGGCAGCTTGCGATGGCCGCCTACAACACGGGCCAGGGCAACATTGACCGCGCCATCGCGCGTGCGGGCTCGCGCAGCTACTGGAAGATTTTCCCGTACATCGCGCAGGAGACCAGGAACTACGTGCCGGCCATCCTGGCGACAATGCTGATCGCGAAGAACCCTGAGAAGTACGGCTTCAAGGGTGTCCGTCCCGATCCGCCGCTCTCCTACGACGTGGTCGAAGTGCCGACGGCGACCAGCCTGCAACTGATCGCGCAGGCGACTAACACGAGCCTCGACTACGTGCGCATGCTCAACCCTGAACTCAGGCGCGACGTGACGCCGCGCGGCGAGGCTTACAGGGTGCGCATCCCTGGGGGCAAGGCCGACCAGTTCGTTGCCGCGCTGAAGGGCATCCCGGTCGAGCGCCGCGATGTCGCGCCGTCGTTCAAAAACGATCAGGTGAAAGATGTCATTTGGACTCCGCGCGCCGGAACAACGCCCGCCGCGCCGGGCATGATGAAGGTCAAGGCGCGCTCGGGCGACACGCCGGCCAAGCTCGCCGCGTTCCACAACGTTTCGGCCGAAGAGATTGCGAAGATGAACGGCGTCGGCGTCAACTCGGAGTTCGAGGCGGGCAAAGAAGTCAGGATTCCGAAACCCGCGCCCGCGTCTTCCACGCGTCGCCGGAGCGGCCGTTAAATTTCAAGAAGCGTTCTCGACCCACCCGGTTCTGGATGCTTGATAAACCCTGACGGAGCGCGCTTGAGATGAACGCTCATCTCAAGCGCGCTCTCTACATTTCCGGCCTGACGGCAGACCTCTCCTTTGCGGCATTCGCCGCTGCTCAATACCCTTCGCAGAGGAGCGTTTCTCACCATGCTCTTTCGCACCCAATCGGCCGCCGTCTACGGGATTGACGCCGACCTCGTTGACATCGAAGTTGATTTGACGCCCGCGCGCGGAGAGGCGGACGCGCCATCAAGTGTGACCATCGTCGGCCTGCCGGACGCGGCCGTGCGCGAGTCGCGCGAGCGCATCCGCGCGGCCATCACCAACTGCGGCTTCTTCTTCCCGTTTCACAAGACGACGATCAATCTCGCGCCGGCCGACGTGCGTAAAGAAGGCGCGAGCTTTGACCTCCCCATCGCGCTCGGCATCCTCGGCGCGAACGGCGACCTCGAAGACATCGAAGGCTTGACCGACACGCTTTCGGTTGGCGAGTTGTCTTTAGACGGTCGCGTGCGCGCCATACGCGGCGCGCTGCCCATCGCGATGCGGGCGCGGGGCGCTTCGGTCAAGCACCTCATTCTGCCCGAAGAGAACGCGCGCGAGGCCGCGGTCGTCGCGGGCGTTGACGTTTACGGCGTCTCTTCTTTACGCGGCGCGGTCGAACTGATAGCGCGCCTGCGCTCCGACGCTCCGCCCGCCCCGTTGCGTGTTGACCCTTCAGAAGTGTTGAAGACTTCGGACCACTACGCGGTTGATTTTCGTGAAGTGCGCGGGCAGTACGCTGCCAAACGCGCGTTGGAAGTCGCCAGCGCAGGCTCACATAATATTCTTCTGGTGGGACCGCCAGGCTCCGGCAAGACTATGCTCGCCAAGCGGCTGCCGACCATCCTGCCGCCGCTCGAATTCGAGGCCGCACTGGAGCTGACGAAGATTCATTCCGTCGCGGGGCTGACGAACCGCACAGGGCTCGTGACGGAAAAGCCTTTCCGCGCGCCGCACCACACCATCTCTGACGCGGGACTCATCGGCGGCGGGACCGTCCCGCGACCGGGCGAAGTCAGTCTGGCCCACCACGGCGTGCTTTTCCTGGACGAATTGCCGGAGTTTGATCGCAGCGTGTTGGAAGTCCTGCGCCAGCCGCTCGAAGACCGAACGGTCACGATCAGCCGTGCCGCGATGTCGCTCACGTTCCCGGCCTCCTTCATGCTCGTCTGTTCGATGAATCCTTGTCCTTGCGGATTTTGGAATGATCCGACGCACGAGTGCCGCTGCACGCCGCCGCAAATCCAGCGTTACGTCGGGCGCATCAGCGGCCCCCTGCTCGACCGCATAGACATACACGTTGACGTGCCTGCGGTGCGCTTCAAGGAACTGACGGGGCGCGGCGTGGGGCCTGAGCCAGAGCCTTCGGCGAGCATACGCGAGCGGGTCGTGCGTGCGCGCGGTCGGCAGCGCGAGCGCTTTGAAGGCGAAGGGATTTTCTCCAACGCGCAGATGTCGCCGCGCCTGATTCGTCGCTTCTGCCGGATTGACTCCGAGAGCGAACGGATGCTCGAAGCCGCCATGACGCGCCAGGGCTTGTCCGCCCGCGCCTACGACCGCATCCTCAAAGTCAGCCGCACCATCGCGGACCTCGAAGACAAGGACGAGATAAACTCAACACACGTCGCGGAGGCCGTCGGCTACCGCTCGCTCGACCGCACCTACTGGACTTGAGAGCGTGCGCGTTGATTGACTCCGCGCCCGCCTCTGACCTATTGTTCCCGTCCGCGGCGGGCGAGCGACGCAGGACGACGACGGCGCAACGCTTTATTTTTACGCCCCGGCAGGCAACCTCCCCCCGACGCCATGCTTCTGAGTCTGCCGCCTTCCCCCGCTTAACATTTCGACTGAAGGTCACAACATTCCTCAAACGCTTATGAGAAAAACCAACACCTCCCGACTGCTCACGCTCTGCTTCTTACTGCTAGTGTTCCCCGCCTCTTCACACGCGAAAGAGAGCTGGTTCAGTGTGCAGACGAAGAATTTCACAGTCATCGGCAACGCCGGCGAGGGCGACATACGCAAGCTGTCGATTCGCCTCGAACGGTTCCGCCACGTCATCTCGCTGCTCTTCCCCAGAGCGCAGATTGAGACGCCCGTGCCGACGACGGTCGTTCTCTTTAAAAACCACGACTCGTTCAAGCCCTTCAAGCCCCTCTACAATGGCAAGCCGCGCGAGAACGTCGGCGGTTATTTCCTGCCCAGCCCGGATGTCAACTACATCGCGCTCACTGCGGAGGACCGCGGCGCGACACCCTACGAGGTCATCTTCCACGAGTACGAGCACTTCATCATGCGCGCCAATCTGCCGAACGCCCCCGTCTGGCTCAACGAGGGGCTGGCAGAGTTCTACAGCACTTTCGCAACCGGGGACGACGACCAGAAGGCGTCACTCGGGGCACCCATCTCCCGCCACATCCTCACTCTGAGAGAAAGCGCCATGCTGCCCCTTAAGACACTTTTAGAGGTTGACCGAAGATCGCCGCACTACAACGAGAGCAGGAAGGCCGGCATCTTCTACGCCGAGTCGTGGGCGCTCATCCACTACCTGATGCTCAGCGACGGTGGCAAGCGCCAGCCGCAACTGAGCCAGTTCATACGCGGGTTGAGCGACGGCGTGCCGCTCGAAGAGAATTTCCGCCAGTCGTTCCAGGCCGACTACAAAACAATCGAGACCGAACTGCGCTCCTACGTCAGCAAGTTCATGTTCCCCGTCCTGAACGTCACCTTCACCAAACAGCTCGACTTCGCGAAGGAGATCGAGAGCGCCCGTATGTCCGAGGCGCAAGTTCAGTATCACCTGGGCGACCTGCTGCTGCGCCACCGCCGGCTGGAAGAGGCCGAAGAGCGACTCCAAAAGGCCGTCGAGTTGGATTCTAAGCTCGCGCCCGCCTACATCTCGCTGGGCGTCCTGCGGCTGCAACAGCAAAAACAGTCGGAAGCGGAGAAGCTGATGCGGACGGCCGTCGAAAGCGACCCGGACAACTACCTGAGCCATTTCTACAAGGGCGTCGTCCTGCGCCTCGGCGGGCAGAACGAGGAAGCCGTCAAAGCCTACCAGCAGGCCGTCAAGCTCAAGCCGGATGCGGCGCGCGCCTTCAGTGAGCTGGGCTACGCCTACGTCAGCATGGGGAAGGACGAAGAGGCGATTGAGGCGTTCAAGCAGAGCGTGCGCCTGGACCCGAAGAACGCTTACACGCTCAGGACTCGCAGCTATCTTTACCTGCGCCTCGCGCGCGGCATCCTCGCGGCCACGGATGGGATCAACTACATCAAGCGGCAGGGCTGGGGAGACGACCACTCGGCGTTCATGGCGCTGGCCGCGCACTTCGGATTCCGCCAGCAGCGCAACGACAACCCCTACGCCGCCAAAGTCCTTGAAGACGCGGCGACGAAGCTGGACGCCACGGAATGGCCGTACCCGGTCGTCCAATACCTGCGCCGCGCCATCACGGCCGAGAAGTTATTGGAGCAGGCGACCACCAACGACAAGCTGACCGAGGCTCACGCCTACGTGGGCCTGGACCTCGCGCTGGAGGGCCGCGACGAGGCGGCGCTCACACACCTCAGGTGGGTCAGGGAGAATGGCAACCGGAACTTCGTCGAATACCCGCTCGCTCTGGCGGAGATCGCCCGCATCGAAGCGAGGGCCGTCAAGCGGGGCCAATAAAGATGTCTGAGCGAGGGTGGAAACCGACCCGAGAGCAAGTCCAGAATGCTTTCGGGAAAAAGATGACGGACGTAATCGGCCCAGGGTTGAAAATTCTCTTCTGCGGAATAAACCCGAGCCTTTACTCGGCGGCCGTCGGGCATCACTTCGCCCGGCCCGGAAACAGGTTCTGGCCGACGCTGCACGCCGCCGGGTTCACGGACAGGTTGTTCCACGCGTTCGAGGACTCACAGCTCCTGGAGCGCGGGTACGGCATCACGAACGTGGTCGAGCGTGCGACGGCTTCGGCGGCCGAGTTACAGCCTGAGGAGTATGTGAAGGGCGGTAAAAGGCTCGAAGCGAAAGTGCGACGATACAATCCGAAGGTCGTCGCCGTGCTGGGGGTCGGCGCGTACCGTGCTGCGTTCGGGAAGAAAGACGCGTTGGTCGGCAGGCAGGAGGAAAGATTAGGAGGGGCACAAGTCTGGGTGCTCCCGAACCCGAGCGGGCTCAACGCGCATTACAGGCTTGATGACCTGGCGCGAGTCTATAAAGAACTGCGCGTGTCGGTTGAGAAGGACGTGAAGTAACAACACATCTTTCACTGTTCCATAAAATAGTTGCCCTTATCCTCGAAGCCCTATGTTGACGCGCGCGCCCGGCTTCAGTGCGCGGCGGGCGCGGCGGCCGGCGCGACCGGGTGCGCGTCGGGCAGGAAGTAGAAGAGTATCGCCAGGACCGCGTAGACCGAGAGCAGTTGGACGCCTTCGAGCCAGTTGCTCTCGCCGTCGCTGCTGATCTGCTCGACGATGATGATGGAGACGACGACGGCGACGACCTCCGGCACGGTGAACTCCAAATTCATCGGCGTGCCGAAGAGGTAAGAGGCGAAGACCAGAAGCGGCGCGACGAAGAGCGCAATCTGTAGGCTCGACCCGACGGCGATGCCTATGCTGATGTCCATCTTGTTGCGCAGCGCCATCAGGATGGCCGACGAGTGCTCGGCGGCGTTGCCGATGATGGCGACCACGATCACGCCGACGAATACTTCCGTCAAGCCCAGCGACCCGCGTGCGCTCTCGACGGCCCCGACCAGGAACTCCGAGATGAGCGCGACGAAGGCTGTGGCCCCCAAGAGTACCCCGACCGACTTGCGCACAGACCACGGCGCGTGCCCGCCCTCTTCGGCCTCCATGCGTGACAACTCCTCGCCGGCTGACATCTCCGAGCCAGCGCCGAACAGTTCCCTGTGCGTCACGAGCGAGAAGATGAGCGTCAGCGCGTAGGTCAGAAAGAGCACGACGGCGATGGCGAGCGAGAGTCCCTGCTCCTTCTCCGGCGTCCAGCCGCCCTCAGAGACGGGCACGGTGGCCGCCGCGTGGTGAAAGATGGTCGGGATGACGAGCGCGATGGCGGCGAGCGTGAGCGCCGTGGCCGAGACGCCGGCCGCCGTCCGGTTAAACTCCTGCTTGCGGAACTTCACCCCGCCCGAAAGAAACGAGAGCCCCAGGACGAGCAGGATGTTGCCGATGATAGAGCCTGTGATGGAAGCCTTGACGACGCCCGTCAGCCCCTTCGAGAGGGCGAAGAGCGCGATGATGAGTTCGGCGGCGTTGCCGAAGGTGGCGTTCAGGAGTCCGCCTACGCCCTGGCCCAGATGCTCGGCCAGGTGTTCGGTCGCACGTCCCATCCAGCCGGCCAGCGGGATGATGGCGAGGCACGAGACTATAAAGAGGGCCGTCGGGTTCTCAAAGGCCGGCACAAACCTGAGCGCGATGGCGACGGGCACGAACACCAGCAGCCAGTCGAGCCGCGGCCTCATCCACGAGCGGCGGCGATGGTGCTGCGGGCCGCCGGTCACTCCTACAGCGTCGGCGTTGTTCTGGTTTGTCATGACAACTATTTACCACACATTGGCCCAAACTACTCAAGCGTGTCGCCTCAAGGCGCGCGAGTCCGCTCGGGCTAATGTCTCGGGACGAGAACTCAGGGCTAGGGGTTGGACGCGCGCGCGCGCTCGCGGTAATAATCTTGAATGTAGTCCTTCATCCAGCGCTGCCAGAATTTCATCCCGTAGTGCTCTGCCTCCTTCTTCGCCTGCTCGCCCGTCCAGTGGTCGTGCGTGATGCGATAGATGGCGACGACCGTGCCCGTGCGGTCCTGCCCCTTCGCGCAGTGCACGAAGACGACGCCGTTCTCGGGCGCGTTGATGAGCGCGAGCACGCGCTCCATCTGCTCGTCGGTCGGACGGCCCAGCCGCCCGAACGGGACGTTGAAGTAGTGTAGGCCCGCCGCTTGTGCCTCTCGTCCTTCCGCGCTCGCGCGCTCGTCGTCGTCGCGCAGGTTGATGATCGTGTTGACGCCGAGCGCGGCGAGGTGGCGCAACCCGCCTTCGCGCGGCTGCCCCCCGCGATACAGTTTCTCGTTGACCTGGTAAAAATTCGGCACCTCAAGCGCGCGCTGCTCGCTCGCGTGCGCGCCGTCTTGCGCGAGCGACACCGGCGCAATCGAAGCCAGCGACATCAACCACAGTGCGGCGGCGGCGAGCGCGGCCCTACGCGTCCGATTCTCGTCTGCGTGCGAAGTCATTGGTCTTGCCCTTTCGGTCTGCGTAAACGTCTGCCCGGACGTTTTCATAAACGCCCAGTCGTCGGGTGTAGGGAGATGCAGGTCTGTCCAAAAGTCAGGGGATGAGGTGAGGATAAATTCAAGCGCCGATATTAGCAATAGCTACGCGGGACTTGTCAGCGCGCGCCGTTGCCCGTATCTTAAAGGTCAGCCGAAGCAATCCAAGGGCGCTGCGGAAGTCTTCTCGCCAGACTCGGCCCAGACAGCGTTGCGGCCGGTTATCGTTCGCCGCACCTCTCGGGCCGGACTTGAAATCTGCTGGCAGTACACGATAGCGTTGGTTTCGGCACACGAAAAAGATTATCTTTTGGCCGGACAAGGCAACGACGCCCCGAAAGCGCCGCATCACAAGTCGGCGGAAGGCAATTACCGCCCTCCTTTGACAATCGGCGCAAAGTCGCCTGCCGGTTCTGAAGTGGTAGTCGGAAGAAAGGGGCATCTCTTCCGGCGGCCTCCAAGAACAAGGGACAAGTGACCGCAGCCGAAACCGAGACAACGCAGACGACGGATTACGCGCTGGCGCAAAAGGCGGCCGGGGGCGACATGCCAGCCTTCGAGGAGCTTTACCAGCGCCACAACCGTCGCGTTTACTCACTCTGCCTCCGCATGACGCAGAACGTCTCGGAGGCTGAAGACCTCGCCCAGGAGGTCTTCATACAGCTCTTTCGCAAAATAGGAAGCTTTCGCGGCGAGTCGGCCTTCACGACGTGGCTCCACCGCCTGACGGTCAATCAAGTCCTGATGCATTTCAGGAAGCGCAGCGTCAAGCTGGAGCAGACGACTGAAGAGGGCGAAACCCCCGTCCAGATTGTCATGGGGACCGAGAACCCCAATGCGATGCCCGTCGTTGACCGCATCGCGCTCGACAAGGCCATTGCGCAACTACCCCCCGGTTATCGCACGGTCTTCGTGCTGCACGACGTAGAGGGCCACGAGCACGAGGAGATAGCGCGCATGCTGGGCTGCTCGGTCGGAACCTCCAAGTCGCAGTTGCACAAGGCGCGCATGAAATTACGCAATCTGTTGAGGCAACAGAACGCGGCGCAATAGCTTCAAAGAGCGTCCGCCGTCTTCAGGCGGAAGTTAGCAGGCTTATGCAGTCTCCCCAAGATTGCTCAGGCCAGACCTCAAGAGCAAGGTAGGCCACCATGACGCCCCCAGCGTTTTGAGTTCTTCTGTATTAGCGATGCCACCCGCCTGGGCGGCAAGTTAGAGGTTAGAAAGATCATGAACTGCGAGAAGTGCCAGGAATTACTCAGCGACTTCCTAGACGGTGCGCTCGGCCGCGATGACCACGCGGCCTTCAGCGCCCACATGGAGGAATGTTTCCCCTGCTTCAATGCGCACGCTGAGCTGAATTCGATTGTCAGCTTTTGCCGCGAGCATCGCGGCGAGTAC
>DATFCB010000115.1:0-5154 GCA_035253525.1 Pyrinomonadaceae bacterium
CTTGCGAAGCGGCTACATGCAATTGCAAACAGCAATAATAACTTTAGCGGATACCTTTGAAAGCTTCGGGGACAAACACGCGGCCCCCCGCGCGGCGAAAGAGTGACGGACGGTGGAGGTTCCTCGCGTGGCCTGTCACCGCCCGTCAGGAGAGGGTTAAAAGCGTTGTAGGGCGTGTCAGCCGGTGGTCGGCGTGGTCGGTGTTTTCTTGGCGGGGCGCTTGCGCTCGCTCAGGCGCTTGCCGCCGAGTTGCTCATACTCGCTGCTGTCAGGGCCGTATTGGGCTTCGGCGGCAGAGAGCATCCGCGCGCTCTTGGCCCGCAGGTTGCGCTCGTCGGCCTCGATCTCGTTTTGCAGGCTGTCGAGGTTGGCGAGCATCCCGTTATAGCGTTCTATCTTCCCGCTCAGGTCGTTAATCTCTTGCTCGTAGTCGGCTACTTGCAGGCTGGGGCCGAAATTCGGCGGGGGCGTGATGGCCTTGATGCCGGTCAGGCGCTGCCGCGCGGCATCCAGGACTGTGGAGTTTCGTTTCGCTCGTGCCATATTTTTACCTCCGGGCGTGAAGTCTTGGTGAAGACCAGATGCTTCATCGGCCGTGGCGAAGACGCCCTTCGTTCGGACAAACGCTCTGTGTGCTCGGAAGCTGTTTGAAAAGTCCCGTCAGGGACGACGTGAAAATAGCCCAGCACTTGAGTGCTGGGTATTGGACGGTAATCTTATCCTAGTCCCGTCGGGACGACTGAAACCTTCAGTCGTCCCAACGGGACTCAAACATCATGGGCACTCTATCCCCAGCGATAAATCGCTGGGCTATTATCACGTCGTCCCTGACGGGACGCGAAACAGCCGATAGTTTTCAAACAGGCTCTCAGAGTTCTATCTGACGCGCGAGGATGACCTGCTCACCAGATGCCGGAAACGACCTTGACCTGGAACTGCGCTTCTATTGGCCCGATTCGTGAAGCCAGGCCGTACTTTCCTTCGGTGGCGGTCATCACGAGCATTCCCGCCATCCAGTAGGTCGTATTTTCCAGCGGCCCCCTAACGACCATAATCGGAGCGCCGGAGTCGCCCCCTTCCGCGAACGGCCCCTCTTTTGGCCTCTTTAGCTGGTCCGTGTGCTCGATAAGCATGATGTATGAATTATATTCCTGTGGCTCATCGGGCGGCCACTCCCGCACAGTTCCGTAAGTCTTGCCCGTCGCCATCCCGTATTTGACGACCAAATCACCCGGCATCGCATTGGTCGTGCCGGATATTAAATCCGTGACGCCGAAAATGCCTCCGATATTTGACCTCGGAGACCTGCTGTGCAGCTTGATGACCACGCAATCATAAAGCGGGAACCGCCCCTGAGGCCCAAGCTGGTACTGCCCGTTAGTGGGCACACCCTTTTCAGACCGGCGCTCCCCATCGCTCGTCACAAACGTCCACCAAAAATTATTCTTATAGGTTCCGCCGGCATCATAGTTGTGGTAGGTCGCCAACCAGAGGTAATCGGTGTTCGGGTTGCGCTGAACGCGGACGTTGAGAGTGCCCATCATGCTATTGGCAAGACAAAAACTCGTCCCCGCAGCCTGAACCACGTCTCTCGTCGGGAAATACTTCGGATCAACCGCAAACGTCCGTTTGTCGGGAATCAGTCTCATTTTATCTTCTCCTTCCAGTCAAAGGGAGGCATGCGCCCCGGTGAATCAAAAGAGGCCGTTGGTAGGAGACACAGAGCGCGGCGCGCACGGGGAGGCAGTGTCGAGCGGGGGGATGTTATGAGGCAGCTTTGAAACACCCCGCCCGCCCGAGACATCAACGGCGGCCGTCACGCCGCGCGCTTTCAATCAAACGAACAGTTACACGAGCCGCTCTTGGGCGGGACGATGGTGAAAGTCCCGCTGTCGCCGCTGGCAGTGGCTTGCAGGGTCACAGTCCCCCCGGCGTCTTCGCTGTGAACGGCGCAGTCCTTATCTTCGACCGAAAAGGTCTGCCCGTTCTCCAGGGTGGCTGTGAAGTTCCAGTGGTCTATGTCGCTTGAGCTGGTGTTGAAAGGCTGGGAAAGGCTTGTGTCTCCCTGCCCCAGACCGTCGAGTGTCAGGACCTGATCGCCGGTAGTAGAGGTCCAATGCGAGGCCGCGCCCGTACTGATAGTGTCGCCCAGAAAGTTCTGGAAACAGAAGTAGCCGGACTGCAACGAGTCTTCCGCTGGTTTGGGTTGATCGTCATCTTGTGCCATGAGGAATTCTCCTTTTTCTAGCGCCTGACCCGGTGAGTTTCAGGCTGTTGCCGCCCCGGAAAGCGGCGCGAATCAGAAGAGAGCAGGCGATCATCCTGAGCGCGTCCCGAATGAGATTAAACGGCGTCAGCGCATCAACCACCACAGGGAAAGGCTTCGTGTGAGACTGATTGAGCTCAGGCTTCTCGTCAGCAGGAAGCGAGGACTAAGAGGCTGGCAGGATATTCTCCGCAGTCGTCGAAGTCAATACCGAATTGAAGGCCGGAAAGTTTGTGGCGGCCCGGTCGCGGTCAAGAACGCGCCGGGCCGGGGATTAGAGTTCGATCTGGCGCGCGAAGATGACCTGCTCCAAAGAGCGCAGCTTGTCGAGGGTCTCGTTGTCGAGCGCGGCGTCCACTTCGACGACGGCCATCGCCTCGCCGCCGCGCTCGCGTCTTCCGAGATGAAAGCGGCTGATGTTGACGTTGTGCTCGCCTAAGAGCGTGCCGATGCGGCCGATGACGCCGGGCACGTCGCGGTTGCGCGTCACGAGCATGTGGCCGCGCGGAATCGCCTCGATGCGGAAGCCGTTAATCTCCGTGATGCGCCCGTCGCTGGTCTGCCCCGCGCCGCTAAAAAGCGTGCCGGCGACGCGCTGCTCGCCCGTGGTCGTGACAACCGCCGTCCGTATGGCCGGTGCCGTGTCGGCCCCCGCACGCGTGTAAGAGGCCGTCACGGTGATGCCGCGCTCTTCCGCGATGAGGAAGGCGTTGACGACGTTGACGCGCGCGCTCACGTCGCGCAGCAAGCCCGCCAGGAAGGCACGCGTCACGGGCGCGGCGTCCAAATCAACGACCTCGCCCGCGTATTCGAGCCGGACCTCGCGCACCGCGTCGTCCACGAGTTGCGCCTGGAAGCGGCCGAGACTTTCCGCGAGCGCCAGATAAGGCTGAAGTGCGTTCAGTTCCTGCGCGCCGACCGCAGGGACGTTGACCGCGCCGCGCAGCGCGCCCGTCGAAAGGTAGTCGCGCATCTGCTCGGCCACCGTCACGGCCACGCCCTCCTGCGCCTCCTTCGTGGACGCGCCGAGGTGCGGTGTGGCAATCACCTCTTCGAGCACGAGCAAGGGATGATCAGCCGGCGGCGGCTCTTGTTCAAAAACGTCGAGGGCCGCGCCCGCGACCGTCCCCTCCTTGATGGCCGCGAGCAGGGCGCGCTCGTCAACCAGCCCGCCGCGCGCGCAATTAATGATTCGCACGCCGCGCTTCATCCTGGAGAACGCCTGCGGGCCGATGATGCCGCGTGTCTCGGCGGTCAAAGGGGTGTGCACGGTGAGGAAGTCCGCGCGGCTGAAGACTTCGTCGAGCGGCAGGATTTCCAGTTCGAGGTCGCGCGCCTGGTCGGGCGCGACGAACGGGTCGTAAGCCACAATGGTCATGCCGAAGGCGCGCGCGCGGGCCGCGACCGTCCGCCCGATTCTCCCGAGGCCGACGATGCCGAGCGTCTTGCCTTGCAGCTCTACGCCGACGAAACGCTTGCGCTCCCAGCGCCCCGCGCGAAGGTGTGCCGCAGCCTGCGGCACGCGCCGCGCGAGCGAGACTAAGAGGGCGATGGTGTGCTCGGCGGTCGTGATCGTGTTTCCGTCCGGCGCGTTCATCACGACGATGCCGCGCGCGGTCGCCGCCGCTACGTCAATGTTGTCCACGCCGACGCCCGCGCGCCCTATGACGCGCAGACGCAAGCCCGCGTCCATCAAGTCGGGCGTCACCTTCGTCTCGCTACGCACCACCAGACCGTCAACGTCCGCGACGGCCTCGCGCAACTCATCCCCTTTGAGCCCGGTCCTCTTCTCCACCGCGAAGCCCGCGGCCTTGAGCGGCTCAAGCCCGCCCTCACTCACATCATCAGCGACAAAAATTTTCATAAAGACAGTGGTCAGTAGTCAGTGGTCAGTGGTCAGTATAAAAGCAGGTGCCAGAATACAGGAGTCGAGCGGGGAAGCTCAAACGGCTTTTCTTTAACTGATCACTGACCACTGACCACTGACCACTGAGTTACATCGGCCCGGCGTCTTCCAGGCCGCCGCCTTTTCTCCCTTCGTCGAACGCGCCGTCGGGAGACGGGACCGGCGATTGCTCATTGGTGTCGGCCGTGTCCCCGCCCGTTTCGGACACTTTTTCAGTCTCTTCCACGTCGCTCAGTGTTTCGCTGCTAGTGGCGTCGGCCTTCGGGTCTTTGCTTTCGACAGCGCCGCCCTCGCCGCCTGCGGTCTCCGTTGACTTAGGGTCTTTGGTCTCCATGCTTGATTGTTTCTCCTTTTTCACGACAACGAGATTGACACCAGCAGCGACATCACAATCGCCGCATAAACGCCCGCGAGCACATCGTCGGCCATAATGCCGAGGCCCGATTCGAGCGCTTCGAGGCGGCGAATCGGGTACGGCTTCCAGATGTCGAACAGGCGGAACAAGGCGAAGCCGGCGATAATGGCCCACCAGCCGACGTTCACTGGCACAAATAGAAAAGCGATTAATTGTCCCGCGACTTCGTCCGCGACCACGACGCCAGGGTCTTTGCGTCCCAGCAAAGTCTCGACGCGCGTCG
The DNA here is from genome assembly GCA_035253525.1 of Pyrinomonadaceae bacterium. Classification (GTDB taxonomy): domain Bacteria; phylum Acidobacteriota; class Blastocatellia; order Pyrinomonadales; family Pyrinomonadaceae; genus QHXM01. The sequence continues at coordinate 4,811 of DATFCB010000115.1, forward strand.
CAGCCCAGACGCCCGCGAGCGTGATGCCTGCGATGACGAGTAGCATGAACGTCACGCGGAACGACGCGAGCGCGGCCGGGCCCCAACCGCGCGCCGCCGCAATCGCGGATACCTGCGCGCCCGCCGATTGTACTAGAAGGTAGACGCCGACGCCGACCGCGGAGCCGTACGTCCCCGGCGCGCCCGGAATGAAACCGACGCCCCACGTCGCAAGCGCGAGAGCCAGGTAATCGCCCGCCGTCCGGCGGCGCGGCGCGCGAGCGACAGGAGCCTCCGCCGCAACGGGCGGGTTCAACTCATCGCTCGACTCTTTAACAACGAGTGGCATCGGAATGATAAGGGAT
>DATFCB010000116.1:0-4870 GCA_035253525.1 Pyrinomonadaceae bacterium
GGTCTGCGAGCGCAGTCACCTCTTCTAATTCCGCTGAAACCAGGAGCACGGCGCAGCCCGCATCTCGGAGCGCGACGAGCTTGCGGTGAATGAATTCTATCGCGCCGATGTCCACGCCGCGCGTCGGTTGCGAAATGAGTATCAGCTTCGGCTGAAGGTCGAACTCGCGGCCGATGATTAGCTTCTGCTGGTTGCCGCCCGAGAGGGCGCGCGCCGGAAGCTGAGCGTTCGGCGGCCGCACGTCGAAGTCCTTGATAATCTGATTGGCCCGCTTGCTGATTGCGTCGTCGTCGAGAAGGATGCCCAGGCCGTGGACGACGGGGCGGCGGTAGTGAATCCCCAGGATAGAGTTTTCCGCCAGGTCGAAATCCAGCAGCAAGCCCCGCCGGTGGCGGTCTTCGGGGACGTGTGCGATGCCAAGCTCCTTGCGCATGCGGGCCGACGACCGGATGATGGATTGGCCCATGAATTCGACTACGCCGGAAACCACGGGCGGCAAAATGAGTCCGGCGAGCGCCTCTATCAACTCCGTCTGGCCGTTGCCCTCGACGCCCGCGATGCCCACGATCTCTCCGGCGCGCACGTCAAAAGAGATTTCATCCAGCCGACGCGTCCCGTCCTCGGCCGTCATGGACAGCCTCTGCACGCTCAGGACGGGCTGGCCCGGCGAGGCCGCAGGCTTCTCTATACGCAGGAGCACGTCGCGCCCGACCATCAGGCGCGCCAGTTCGGCGGCGTTCGTCTCACTGGTCTTGCGCTCGCCGACCACGTGCCCGTCGCGCATCACGGTCACGTCGTCTGAGATGGCTAACACTTCCGAGAGCTTGTGCGTGATGATGACGACCGTCTTCCCCTGCTCGCGCATGCCGCGCAGGATGGTGAAGAACTCTTCGACCTCCTGTGGCGTCAGCACGGCCGTCGGCTCGTCGAGGATTAAGATTTGCGCCTTGCGGTAGAGCGCCTTCAGCAGTTCGACGCGCTGCTGCTGACCGACCGAGAGGCTTTCAACGGTCGCGTCCGGGTTGATGCTGAGCTTGAACTCTTCCGAGAGCGCGCGAATCTCGCGGGCCGCGCGCCTGAGGTCGAGAGAGGTGGCCGTCCCAGGCTCCGCGCCGAGCACAATGTTTTCGGCGACGGTCATCGGCTCGACCAGCATAAAGTGCTGGTGAACCATCCCGATACCGAGGGCGATTGCGTCGTGCGGCGTCTCAATCCGGCGCGCTTGACCGTCAACTAGAATCTCGCCGTCGTCAGCCTTGTAAAACCCGTAGGCGATGCGCATCACCGTGGACTTGCCCGCGCCGTTCTCGCCCACGATGGCGTGAATCGTCCCCGTCCGCACCTTGAGATTCACGCGGTCGTTCGCCAGCACGTCGCCGAAACGTTTGGTGATGTTGCGTAGCTCCAACATAAGAGTGATAAGTGATGAGTGATAAGTGATGAGTAAAAGCAGTTGCTTATCACTCATCACTTATCACTTATCACTGTCTTATTTCGCCATTGCGTCGGTCACTTTAATCTCGCCGTTGATGATCTTCTGTTTGGCCTCTTCGACTTTTTGCAGCGCCTCGGGCGGGATCAGCTTTTCGTTGTACTGGTCGAGCGCGTAGCCGACGCCGCCGTTTTCGAGGCCGTAAATGTGGACGCCCGCCTTGAACTGGCCGCTGACCCGTTCCTTGACGATTTGATAGACGGCGTTGTCAATCCGCTTGACCATGCTGGTCAAGACGTAGCCGGGCTTGACCCAGTTCTGGTTCGAGTCCACGCCGATGACGAACTTCTTTTGCTGCTCGGCGGCGTCGAACGCGCCGAGTCCGGAGTTACCGGCGGCCGTGAAGATCACGTCCGCGCCCTTGCCGATCTGTGCGGTGGCAAGCTCCTTCCCTTGCCCCGGATTGTTCCAGGCCGCGGGCGTCACCCCGACGTAATTCGCAATCACGTTAATGTTGGGATTGGCGGCGTGCGCGCCTTCCGTATATCCGACCTCGAATCTGTGAATCAAAGGGATGTCCATCCCGCCGATGAAGCCGACCGTGCCGGTTTGCGACTTCATCGCGGCAATCATCCCGACGAGGTAAGAGCCTTCCTGCTCTCTGAACAACAGAGAGGTCACGTTGGGCAGTTCAATCTTGCCGTCAATGATGACGAAGTTGACGTTCGGATAGTCTTTGGCGACTCTTTCGACGACGGGCATCTGCTCAAAGCCGACGCCGATGACGAGGTCGTAATTGCGCTCGGCAAAGGCGCGTATGGCAGGCTCGACCGAAGTCGGGTCCCCAGGCTCAACGTCGCGGAGAACGATGCCCAGCGCCGGTTGTGCGTTACCCTTGTCGTCCTTGCACGGCTGCCCGTTGGGGCGCGTGCCCGTCGCGGCACACTTCACGCCCTCCCAGGCCGAGGCGTTGAACGAGCGGTCGTCCTTGCCGCCGATGTCGAAGACGATGCCGACGTGGACCTTGTCCTTGTCCGCCTCGCTCCGTTGGCCCATGTCGCAGGCCGGGCCGGCGGCGACGAGAAGAAGCGCGAGCGCGCAGAAGATTGCCGGACTTCTCCGTGGACGAGACGACTTCATGCTGTGATTACTTCCTTAATCAGTGGGGGCGCGGATACTCGTTCGTCGCCAAGCTTGTACGCGGCGCGTATGCGCTCCATGGACTCCTGAGCTTCGCCTTCGTCGCGGCAGTAGAGCAGGCCCAGAGCGTCGCCCTCGCGGACGCGGTCCCCGATTTTCGCCTCGGCTGCGTAGCCGACCGCGTGGTCAATCGCGTCTTCGATGCGTGTGCGCCCGCCGCCCAGGGCCGCGACGGCGTGCCCAATCTCGGCCGTGTCAATCTCGGTAACAAATCCGGTGCGCGGGGATTCTACCTTAACCTCGTTCGGTGTCAAAGGAAGAAGTCGCGCGGGTTCGTCGCAAACACGTGGGTCGCCGCCCTGCGCCAAGACGTTCTGGCGGAAACATTCGAGCGCCGAGCCTGATTCGAGCGAGTGTCGCGCGCGCGCACGCGCGGCTTCTAAGGATGGCTCGACGCCGGAGACTGCGACCATGCGTGCGGCCAGTTCGAGCGAAAGCTCGCGCGCGGCCGACGCCCCAGGGCCAGCCTCGTTCCTCAGGATTTCCACGCACTCGCGCACCTCTATGGCGTGGCCGACGCCGCGCCCGAGCGGCTGGCTCATGTCGGTCAGGAGGGCTTCGGTGCGGACGCCGAAAGAGTTGCCGGTCGCGACCAGCGCGCGTGCGAGCGCGAGCGCATCTTCCTCCTTTGACATGAAAGCGCCTGTGCCAGTTTTAACGTCGAGGACGAGGGCTTCGAGGCCGGCTGCCATTTTCTTGGACATGATGGAGGCGACGATGAGCGGGATGGCCTCGACCGTGGCGGTCGCGTCCCTGAGCGCGTAAAGCTTCTTATCCGCGGGCGCGATCTCCGCAGTCTGGCCCATCATCGCGAAGCCGACTTTTTCCAGAATCGAGCGGAACTCGGGCAGTTGAAGGTGGACACGGTAGCCCCGGATTGATTCGAGCTTGTCGAGCGTGCCGCCCGTGTGCCCGAGGCCGCGGCCGGAAATCATGGGAACGGCTGCGCCGCAGCACGCGACTATCGGGGCCAGGATGAGCGAGGTCTTGTCGCCGACGCCGCCCGTCGAATGCTTGTCAACTTTCGGCTTCTCTATGTCCGAGAAGTCTAGCGACACGCCCGAGCGCAGCATGGCCTCCGTCAGCCATTGCGTCTCGTCGGCGCTCATGCCGTTGAGGAAGACTGCCATCAATAGGGCCGAAGCCTGATAGTCGGCCAGAGTCTCGCGCGTCACGCCCTCGACGAAGAAACTGATCTCCTCGCGCGTGAGGCTGTGGCCGTCGCGCTTCCTGCGTATCACGTCTTGCGGTTTCAACAATCACCCCCGAGAAAGCAATGATGAATGCGGAATAGAAGAAAGAGAGTCAAGCCGTCTTTGCGCCTCCAGCGAGAGAAAACCGTCTCACGCAAAGACGCAAAGGTGCTAAGAGTTGAGTTTTTCATTCATCATTTCTGTATCGTCTCTAGCAAGATCACGGCCTGCACGGTCACGGCCTCGTAGTGGCCGACGGCGTCCAAGCCCTCGCCCGTCTTAGCCTTCACACTGACGCAAGATGGCTCCACGTTCAAGGTCTGTGCCAGCCGCTCGCGCATCTCCTGCACGTAGGGCCGTAGGCGCGGCCTTTCTAGCATCACCGTCGCGTCCAGGTTGACGACGCGCCAGCCGCGCCCGGTCATGAGCCACGCCACGCGCGCCAGCAGGTCCAGACTGTCTGCGTCCTTCCACTGCGGGTCACGGTCCGGGAAATGCACGCCCAGGTCGCCTTCGCACAAAGCCCCCAGGATGGCGTCCGCCACGGCGTGTGAGAGCGCATCCGCGTCCGAATGGCCCTCGGCCCCGCGCATCGCCTCGACGCGCACGCCCCCCAGGATAAGCGGCAGCCCCTCCGTCAGACGATGCGTGTCGTGCCCGATGCCTATGCGATACATTACAGAAAGTTTCAGGTTTCAGGTTTCAAGGTTAAGGTTCTTATGACCTGAAACCTTAAACTTGAAACCTGAAACCTAGTCTTCGAATTCCCCTAATAGAAGCTCAGCTAACGCTATATCTTCCGGGCGCGTGATCTTGATGTTGCGCGCGTCGCCTTCGACGATTGAGACCGTTGCGCCGAGCGCTTCGACGAGCGAGCTGTCGTCGGTCGCAGTGGCGATTAGCTCGGACTGCTGCTCGTAGGCCCGGCGTAGCAACTCGTAGCGAAAGCACTGCGGCGTGAGAGCGCGGCGCAGTCGCGTACGCTCAAGGCTGCGCACGACTCTATTGTCTTCGACTTCTTTGATGGTATCTACTGCCGGCGCGA
>DATFCB010000117.1:0-5723 GCA_035253525.1 Pyrinomonadaceae bacterium
CTTTGGGCACTTCGGGCTTCTGGTTGGTCTTCCGGTCGGGCAAATCCTGCCCGAAGACGGCGGGGAAGGCCAGCGCCACGACGAAGAGCAACAGACTCACGCGGCGGATAAGTTTAGGCATAGCTGACAACTCCTGTTGAAGATCAAAAGGGGAGGCCCGTGGCTCCCGAACATGGGCAAAACGTGCTGTTCAAGAACGCGGCAGATTCAACCGGGCGTCTTTGAGAGAACAACTTGGACAAAGCATTCAGGTTTTAAGCGCGGTGGCACGAAAAAGCGTGACCAGCGTCAGGTTGACGATGAATTCTACGGTCTCGCTCAGGACACAGTCAAGATGCCGCCGGAAGGGCCAAAAGTTGCCTATAAAAAGCCGTGAATCGTGAATCGTAAATCGTAAATCGTCGAACCCGTGGTTTCTCTATTCACGATTTACCATCTACGATTTACGGCTTTTTGCGGCTTTTAACTGTGCACTCTGCGCGCGTGGCGGTCGTAGCGGAAGAGCGGGCGGCCGCAGGTGTCGCAGCGCAGCAGGGCTTCGAGCTTGCGCAGGTAGGCGACCACCGTCGCCACGACCGTCGAGTGCGACCACGTCAGCGGCGAGACCGAGACGGGAGCGCCCGAGAGCGGGTCAACCTGCTCGGCCAGCACGCCCGAAGGCAGCGCACGCCTGACCGTCCACTCCAATAGCTCCACGGAGCGCTCCAACTCTTCCAGGCTGCGCGCCGCGGCGATGCGGTAATCGGCCAGCCAGAGCGTGCAGATAAACCAGGGGTTGCCGGGGACTTTCAACACGTCATCGCTCACGCGCATGTAGCCGTCACCCTCGTAGCGCGCGCAGCCGCCGACCTCCGTTTTGGCCCACAAACGCTCCTCGACCGCGCGCATAGTGTCTTGCACCAGTGGGTCTTCGGGCGCGAACGCCCCGAAGTAGAAGATGCCGAAGAGCGAGGCGTCAATTGTCCCGTCCACCTCGAAGCCGCCCTCGACGGGCTTAATCGAGCGGGCGAAGCGGCCCAACTCCGGGCGGTAGAGGTGAGCGCGCATCCCTTCGCGCACCTCGCGGGCCGCCTGCTCGTACTTCGCCGCCAGCTTCGGCTCGCCGAAGAGAAGCGCGAAATTGGCGGCCGCGCGCAAGCCCCCGTAGACGGTCGCACACGTGAAGGTATGCACGCCGCGCCGGTCTTCCCATAAATTCCAGGAGGAGAGCGGCAGGCCCGTCTCCTCGTCGCGGAAGCGCACCAGAAAGTCTGCCGCGCGCGTGACCAGTTGGCGGTAAAGGCGGCTGGCGAACTCCGTGTCGCGGAACTCTTCGTAGTGGTTCCACAAGGCCCAGACGACGAGCGCCGTCTCGTCCTCCTGAATTGGCACAAGCCGCCGCTTCGTCTGCGGGTCCCAGGAGGCGTGCCAGCCCGAGGCGACAGAGCCGTCCGGGTTGTACTTCTGCAAGAAGTAGCCCTCTGGGTGGACGATCCTCCCGCAGAGGTCGAAGAACTGGCGCGGGAGATTGCTGTAGCCCGCGAGGTCCAGAGCATAGGCGACGAGCGCGCCGTCGCGCGGCCAGAGATAGCTGTAGTGGTCGGTCGCCCGGAGCGTCACGTCCGAGTCGTTGGCCGCGAGGATCGCGCCGCCGTTGTCAATCTGCGTGCGGACAACCAGGAGCGAGCGCTTGTAGAGGCGCACGACTTCCGGCGGCAGGTTGCCGAAGTCCGTCGCGTTCTTGTTGACCCACGCGCGCCAGTAGTTTTCCGTGCGCTCTACGAACCAGCGCGGGCCGCGCGCCACGACGCGCGTGTTCAAGTCCGAGACCTCACCGTAAGACGTGCCGGCAGCGATCCAGTAGAACATCTCGACGGTCTCGCCCGCGGCGACGACAAGTGTTCGCCCGATGGTCGAGTCAACCGAGCCTTCCGTAATCGCGCCCTCGCCGAGCACTCCGTCCTCGGCGTCGCGCCACGTCCCCTCCGCGCCCTTGAACGCCTTGCGCCCGGTGGCGAAAGTCTCGACGCCGTCTACCGCATCGGTCGAGACGAGGAAGTAGCGACGGCCTTTGTAGTGAATCAGAGAGCGCGTGTCGGGGTCGAAGTAGGCCGTATCGCCGACTTCGGATTCGGAGATGTAAAAATCCTGGTGGAAGAAGAGGCGGAACTCGCGCGGCGTGCTCCCTGTGTTCGTCAGCCTGACGCGGCGGACGAACACGTCCTCGTGCGGGTCAACCGCGTCGTTCGAGACTATCTCCACCTTGAGCGTGCTGTTGACGAGGCGCACGTTCGTGACGAGCGTCTCGTTCAGGTAGTTCAGCTCGCGCGTCCAGCCCTCGTCCGCGACCCAGGAGAATTCGCCCTCGACCCAGAGGCCGAAGCGGAACGGGTGGCCCTCGGAGTGGTTCTCCTTGCCGACGTGCGGGAAGTAGATGTCTCGAATCCGGTACAACTCGTCAAACGTGACGAGCAGCGAGCCGTTTCCGACGGGGATGTCGCGCGGCATAAAAAATAGTGATAAGTGATAAGTGATGAGTGATAAGTAAAAGAAAGAAAAGTTCTTTCTTATCACTTATCACTTATCACTTATCACTGCCTTTTCTATCGTGCTCTCAAGCTCTTGCTTGACGCCGGGGTCGTAGCCGATGAAATGTTTGACGACGCGGCCGCGGCGGTCGAAGACGATGGTTTGCGGGATGCTGCCGTCGCTGCCCATGTAGAGGTTGACCATTTCGGGGTCGGGGATGCCGAGCGCGTATTTGATCTTCAGGCGCTCGACGAACCTGGGAATCTCGGGTCGGTCGTCTTCGCCCCCGACGTTGAGGCCGATGACGTGTAGACCTTGCGGGCCGAAGCGACTTTGCAGCGCGTCCAGGTGCGGAGCTTCCTCCAGGCAGGGCGCGCAGAAGGTCGCCCAGAAATCCACCACGACGACTTGCCCCAGGTAATCAGACAAATTCGCGCGGCGCTCACCCTCCAGCAACGTGAAGCCCTGCGCGCTGGCCGCGTTGGCGTCCGCGGCCGTCACCGGCGGCATGGGCAAAGACGTGCGCGGCAAATTCTGGCCGCGCGGCGTCTCCCTGCGCGAGACTTCGGCCGGGGCCGGCCCGCACGACGCGCCGAAGATGAGCAGAACGAGGGCTAGATAAACTGCGACAACTCTCGGGCTCATCTTTCGTCGTCCCGGCGTTCCTCGCCTCGCTCTTCACCCGTGCCGCCCACGGGCGCGGGTTCGGCGGGCACGCGATATTCCTCGTTGGCCCAGCGGCCGAAGTCTATCAGCTTGCAGCGCTCGGAGCAGAAGGGGCGGTGCGGGTTATCTTGCCACTCGGCGGTCTTACCACAGGTCGGACAAATCATAGGTTCGTAAATCGTAAATCGTAAATCGTGAATCGTCAAAGTAAGACCGTTCGACGATTCATGATTCACGATTTACGATTTACGGCTTTTTACGCTGCTGCCAGCGATTCGGGGCGCTTGATGAGAATCTTGCGATTGACGAAGTCAATGATCCCTTCGCGGCGCATGGCGTTCAAGCGCACGGTCACGCTCTCGCGCGTCGAGCCGACGATGGAGGCGATTTCGCGGTGGGGCAGCGGGATGTCAATCAAGACGCCGTCGGTTTCGTGCACGCCGTAGCGGCTGGAAAATTCGAGCAGCAGTTTTTCGAGACGGGCCGGGATGGCGTCGAGCGCGAAGTTGGCGACCAGCGTCTCGGCGCGAGAAAGGCGTTGACCGATGAGGCGGAAGGTGTAATCATAAAGTTCGCGGTTCCCCCCCATCGCCTCTTTAAAATCTCCCACAGGAATTCGCAGCAGCCGCGAATTCTCGTAGGCCACGGCGCACTTCTCGCGCGGCCCGGCGACGTAGAGCGCCGATTCGCCGAAGAGCGAGCCTGGCGCGAAAATGTCTATCACGGCCTCGCGCCCCGTCGCGTCCTCGACGCGACACAGCTTGACCCGGCCGCGCGCGATGACGTAAAGCGCGTCCGGCGCGTCGCCCGCGCGGTAGATGAAGCGGCGGCGGCGATAGTCAATGGCAAGGGAATTTGCGGCGAGCCGGGCGAGCAATTCCTCGCCGAGCAACTCGCCGAAGTCGGATTGGCGAATGATCTCGGCGCGGTCTTCGGCAGTCAGGTCGCAGGCGCGTTTTTGTAGCATCGGGGGTAAAGTCCTTATGTTTCTTGGGGAAAAGTGGGGGCCGGTTTACATTCGGCCTTGGTTCCCGTACCTTGTTCGCGAGTTTTACAAGTTCAGAAAAGAATCCTGGGTAATTTCGGAATTTGGGTAAGGAGTATCGTCCCCTGGTAGTCAAGCGCGAGGCAAATCGCTTCTCAGTTCTTGTCTACGGATTGTTTGAAGAAGGTTGGCTTTCAAACTTTGCCGCCGCGGGCAACAACTGAAGAAGCGACACTCTAGCACGAAGAAGAAAAGCGCGCAAGCACATACTTTGCGCGCGGGAACGGCCCCTGTATGGTAGGAAAATTCAGCGTCCTCGTGGTTGACGACGACCCCGACAAGCGCATGTTGTTGACGGTCGCTTTGCAGATGGCAGGCTACGAGGTCCGCACCGCCAACGACGGCGAGCAAGGGCTGGCGGCCGTCGAGTCCTTTCAGCCCGACCTCATCATTACGGACGTGATGATGCCGAAAATGGACGGGTACGAACTGGCCCGCAGAATCCGCGCCAACCCGGCGACGCGCTTCCTGCCGATCATTATTCAGACGGCCGCGCGCAGCGGCGCTGAAGACATCAGGCGCGGCTCCGAGGTCGGCGCTCTCGGCTACATCACAGACCCGACCGACATAGACATGCTCCTGGCGCGCGCACGCACGCTCTTAGACTTCAAGCATTACCTGGACACCTGCGAAGAGGCAGCCTTCACGGACCACCTGACGGGCTTAGCGAACCGCCGCCGCTTCGAGCGGCAGTTGGAGCGCGAGGTGTCTCGCACGCAGCGTTACGGCCGCCCCTTCTGTCTTCTCCTTCTGGACATAGACAATTTCAAGCTGGTGAACGACACTTACGGTCACGAGGCCGGCGACGAAGTCATACGCCGGCTGGCGCTGACGCTTCAGGCTGGGACGCGCGGAATTGACCTGGCCGCGCGCATCGGCGGCGAAGAGTTCGCGGTCATCCTGCCGGAGACGGATTTCGAGGGCGGGCTGGACGTGGCCGAGCGTTTGCGCATCGCGATCAGGGAAACGGAGATGACGCCGGTCGGGATGATTACCGCCAGCTTCGGCGTGGCGGAGTTTCCCGTCTGCGCGGCGGCCGGGCGCGAACTGCTCGCGGTCGCGGACGTGGCGCTTTACCAGGCCAAACGCGCCGGGCGCGACCGCGTCGAGCGCGGAGCCGTCGCGGAAGCGAACCGACAACCGGCTCATGACGTATAACGGAAAAGCAGAATTCAGGTGTCAGGAGTCAGAAGTCAGAATGAAAGGCTGAAGCGGTTTCTGTTTCTCTTTTCTCCTGACTTCTGACTCCTGTATTCTGACTCCTGGGGAGAATCTGATGGCTGATTACAGGGACAAGCTGGACGAGTGGCAGCGTGCGGCGCGGCGCAAGGCGCGCGAGCTGGACGAGAAGTACGGGATTAAGGATCGCGTCGAAGAGGGCGCGCGCGCGGCACAGGAAGCCGCCCGGCGCGGCGCGGAGACCCTGGCGGGCGGGGCCGACCGTGTGCGCGCCGAGGCAGAGCGCCTTGACGAAGAGTACGACGTGAGGGAACGCGCGCGCCGC
>DATFCB010000118.1:0-5811 GCA_035253525.1 Pyrinomonadaceae bacterium
CAGGCTAATAGAAGCAGTATGAGCAGCGCGAAGCTAAGTTTTTTCATAGTCAACATCCCAAAGTTTTTTGGAGAGAAACGAGAGCGCCCTCAATCGTACAATCAGGAACGATTGAGGGCGCGCTTTTGTTTCAACTCGCAAATCGTTACGAGCGGCCGTTTGTCACCAGCGGCCGCCACAGCGCCTGAAGGCGGCTGCCCGCCCCGGACTGCAAGAGGCTCATCACGCCCATGTAGCCGTAGCCGAAGAAGAAGAGGGACAGGAAAGGAATCGTGCCCCACAACTTCATCTCGATGGCGTAGAGGATGGCGAGCAGGAAGTAGACCGAGAAGCCCAGTTCAAGAAGCGGCAGCCAGCCGCGCTTGCGCTTATATTTTTTGCGCTTCCACGTCTCGTCCTTCTGCTCCTCGACGCGATACTTAGGGGTCCGCACGAACTCCGTGCGGTAGCCGACCAGCGCCTCTATGACGGCGCGCGCGTTCGAGAACGCGAGCCCGATGCCTAAGCCCATGACGAGCGGCAGGTGCAGGAGGCGCGGCGCGCGCCGCTTGTCCAGATACCAGACGCCCGTGCCGTAGAAGAGCAGGACCGAGAGGGTGGAGAAGAAAAGGAGCGGCACGTCGAACATCATCAGGTGATAGAAGCCCTGATTGTAGCGCACGAGCAGCAGCGGGAATTGCAGGAGGCTGACGAAGATCATCAAGGGGTAACTGATGTTGCCCGTCAGCCGGAAGAACATCTCAAGCTTGACGCGCAGAGGGAGATTGGCGGCCCAGATGCGGCGGAAGAGCTTGAGGCCCACCTGCATCACGCCCTTCGCCCAGCGGCGCTGCTGCGCCTTGAAGGCGTTGATCTCGACCGGAATCTCCGAGGGCGCGTCCTCGTCCAGAAGGTAGACGAAGCGCCAGCCCATCAACTGCGCGCGGAAAGAGAGGTCCGTGTCTTCGGTGAGCGTGTCGTGCTGCCAGCCGCCGCTCATCTCTATGGCCTTGCGCCGCCAGATGCCCGCCGTGCCGTTGAAGTTGAAGAAGCCGCCCGTGCGGTTGCGGACCGTCTGTTCGACGACGAAGTGGCCGTCGAGCATGATGGTCTGGATACGCGTCAGCAGATTGTAGTCGCCGTTGATGTGCGACCAGCGCATCTGCGCGCAGCCCACGAGCGGGTCCGTGAAGAAGTCAACGAGCTTGCGGAGGCAATCCGGTTTTGGCACAAAGTCGGCGTCGAAGATGGCGACCAACTCGCCCTTCGCGGACTTCAGGCCGTTCTCCAACGCGCCCGCCTTGTAGCCCGTGCGGTCCGTGCGATGTATGTAGTGTATGTCGAAGCCCGCACGCCTGTAACTCTCGACGGTCGCGTCGGCCAGCTTGACGGTCTCGTCCGTCGAGTCGTCCAGGACCTGAATTTCCAGCCGGTCGCGCGGGTAGTCAATCTCCGTGATGGACTTGAGCAGTCGCTCGACGACGTACATCTCGTTGAAGAGCGGGAGCTGGACAGTGATGTGCGGCAACTCATCTTCGCTGAAGCGCGCGGAGGGCTGGGGCGCGAGCTTGCGGTAGCGCCAGAAGTCCACGACCTGCTTGACGCGGTAGCCGCCGTAGACGGCCAGGATCGTCAGGATCGAGAAGTAGAGAATCAGGACCGTCCAGTCGAACGTGTCGAGGCGATAGAGCGGGCTGATGTTGCCGGAGGTCTTGTCAACGATCTCGCAAAAGTTCGGGAACTTCTGGCACAAATCGTCCGTGGCGGCGAGCAGGGCAAGTGAATAAAAAGGCATCTCTAAATCCAAAGACTGCGGGAGCGGCATTGGCCGTCTCCGACTAACATGCGGGGCGAGCGCCAGGGGTCTCCGTCGCCGCGACCACTGCGGAACATAAAACTAGCAGCGCATCTGCTCTAAGGCATCCCGCGCTGCCAGCCACATAAGACGCTAATTGTAACCTATCGGATGTCTGAGGCAAAGGCTTTAAGCCTGGCTCAGCCGCTTATATTTTCAGCCTCACCTCACGCCACCATTTTCACTATCTGCTCTTCGGCCTCTTCAAGAAAGGCGATGACTTGCGCTCTCGTGACGGTCGGGAAGCCTTCCAGGAAATCGTCAATTGATTCGCCCGCTTTCAGGTAATCCAGGAGCGTCTGGACAGGGACTCTCGTTCCGGCAAAGACCGGAGTCCCTCCCATTACGTCAGGGGAAGATGTGATGAGTTGTTTACTCATGACTTATGTTAGTCAAAGGTCGCTCTAAACTTCAAGACACTCACCGATGTCATTGAGTGTTCGGCCCGTAATCGCCGGGTGGCGGCGGAGGCGGCGCGTACGTGGGGCCGGGCGTGCCGCCGTAATATGGAGGCGGAGGCGGGGGCGCGGGGCCGTTGCCGCCCTCGCCGCGCCGCTCGAAGAGTGCGACGCCTATGATGCCGCCGACGAGCGCTTGCACGAGTTGTAAGACGACCGCCAGGACACCGATCAACCAGATGACGGAAGCGTAAGTGATGTGAAGCCCCGCGCGCTCCATCTGTTCTTCGGCCAGGGTGCGGTCTGAGACGTAGAAACTGACGAGCAGGAAGGCCACGAAGGAGATGACCGAGCCGACTACACCGGCGAGCAAGCCCAGGACTACTCCGTCGCCGATGCGCGCGGGCGCGGGCGACTGTTTGATGTAGAGGTAGGCCGCGACCACGCCCCCCAGGAGCGCCCAGATGCAACAAATGAACCTGACGAAAGGGACTTGCGGCACGACCGTCACGGCCGAGAGCACGCCCATCACCAGTCCGCCGATGAGCGCCGGGCGCAGTTTGCTGTTCATCTAAAAACCACCCCCTGAGAAGCATTATCCGGCGCGGCCAAACGGCGCGGCCGTCGCTCGCGAATCATTTGGCCCAAATCCATCAGACCCGGCATGACGTAAAGCGTCGCAACAAAGCCCGGGAGCGCGCCCGTCAGAGCGCGCGACAGATGCGTGTTCTCCCACATGCCCGAAAGCCCCAGCGCGAAATCAAACAGTGTGGGCACGGCCGCCAGGAGCAGCCATTTGCGGGCGGGCGTGTCGCGTCGCTCCAGAGAGCGCAAGAGCGGGTAAAGGAGGACGCCCGCCGCGAATCCGAAGTAGATTCCCGTGCAGCGCGCGCAGACGGCCAACGGGTGGCCCGCCAGTTCAAACGCGCGCTCTGGAATCTGATGGCAGACGCGCCCGAACATCTCGTAGAGAAAGAACGCCGACAGAGAGTGCCCGTGAGCGCGCGCGACCGGCGCAACCAGCACCAGACTCACGAAGCTGAGCACGATTGTCGCCACGACGAAGTAAGGGATGAGGGATGAGGGATGAGGGATGAAAGAAGAGAAAGAAGAAGGCGGAAGGCAGAGTTCGCTCGACTGTTCTACGCCTTCCGCCTCTTGCCTTTCTTCATCCCTCATCCCTTCGTTCATCCCTAGAATCTGATGACGGCGTCCGGCCCGCCTTCGACGTGGACTGTATCAACGAAGCGTATGTGCTTGGACTCGGTGGTCATGACGAGCGAGTGCGTGCGCTTGCCCGCGCCGAAGAAGCGCACGCCGCGCAGGAGCGCGCCGTCCGTGACGCCCGTCGCCGAGAAGATGATTCGCTTGCCGGGTGCGAGGTCGTTCGTGTCGTAGACCTTGTCCGGGTCCGAGATGCCCATCTCCTTGAGGCGCGCGAGGACTTCATCGCGCTCCGGCACTTTGCTCTTGTCAACGCCGAGGCGGTCGTGGTCAAAGACCAGCCGCGCCTGAATCTCGCCGTTCAAACACTTCATCGCCGCGGCTGTAAGCACGCCCTCGGGCGCGCCGCCGATGCCCATCAGCGCGTGTATGTTCGTGCCCGCGACTGCCGCCGAGATGCCCGCCGACAAATCGCCGTCCGAGATGAGACGTATCCGCGCGCCCGCCTCGCGCACGTCGTTAATCAGCTTCTTGTGGCGCGAGCGGTCGAGCACGATGACGGTCAAGTCGTCTATGTCGCGCCCCAAACGGCGCGCAACGTTCTTGAGGTTGTCTTTGACGGGAGCGTCTATGTCCACGGAGCCGCGGCACGACGGGCCGACGACGATCTTGTCCATGTAGATATCGGGCGCGTTCAGGAGGCCGCCGCGCTCCGAGGCGGCCAGCACGGCGATGGCGTTATTCGCGCCGAGCGCGCAGAGGTTAGTCCCTTCGAGCGGGTCCACGGCGATGTCAACTTCGGGGAAGCTCTGGCGCAACTCCTCGCTCGCCGCGCGGCCGCCGACCTCCTCGCCGATGTAGAGCATGGGGGCTTCGTCGCGCTCGCCCTCGCCGATGACGATGCGCCCGCGCATGGGCACAGTGTCCATCACCTCGCGCATCGCCTCGACGGCGACCTGGTCCGAATACTTGCGGTCACCCTGCCCCATGGTCTTCGCCGCCTCAATCGCTGCCGCCTCGCAAACGCGCAGGAAGTCCAGCGACAGCTCGCGCTCCATTCTCAACTCGTGTCCCATTGCGCTTCGATTCTCCTGAAGATGAAGTTTGGCCGCAACACCAAGCCAAAACTGCTGTGGGAGATGAAAGAATTTCGACGCGTATAGTAGCAGAGCGGGCGCGGAATTTGTAGGATGGCGAGGGGCGTCAATAGTAAGCTATCCTGACGCCGGACGATTTCACACCGGCCTGACCAGACGAGGGGGGAATAAAAGAGATGCGCAACAAGTTGATCCTACTGCTGGGGAGCGCGGCGCTGCTTCTGGCAAGTGTCTGCCCTGTGCTGGCACAGTTTTCCGGCTCGCGCCGCGTGCGCGTTTACAATCCGGGCAGGTATCACCGGACGCGAACCGAGATGAGCCGCAGGGCCGCGATGCGAAAAGTGCTCAAGAAGAAACGGCACCGCGCAATCAAGCGTCGCCGCCACACACACTAGCGCGGAAGACTTCAACAACCATCAGGATTTTCGCCGCGCGTAACTCTTCGGAGGTGACGATGAATCTTTTGAAGACAGCAGTTTTGACGCTCGCGCTCCTCTTGCTCGTGACGGCCCCGTTGTCGAACGCCCAGAGACGGCAGCGGCCCGTCAGGAAAGAGATACAGATCACGTGGCTCGGCCACGCGGCTTTCGAGTTAGTCTCTTCGGGCGGGACGAGGATTTTGATTGACCCGTTCCTCAAGGAGAACCCCGCGACTCCGGCCGAGTTCAAAGACCTCTCGCGCTACAAACCGAATTTCATACTGGTGACGCACTCGCACGGCGACCACATGGGCGACGCCATAGAGATAGCCAAAGCGAACAAGGCCAGGCTGGTCACGGTGAACTTCCCCTCCCTCTTTGAGAAAGGAGAACTGCCGGAGGAGTTGATTCAGACGGTCAACGTCGGTGGCACAGTTTCATTGGGCGATGTCACGGTCCACGCCGTCCCGGCGATGCACGGGAGCGAGCCGAGCGGCCGTCCCCTCGGCTTCGTGATTGACTTCCCGGACGGGCGCGCGGTCTATCACCAGGGCGACACCTGGATTTTCAACGACATGGCCCTGATACAGGAGTTCTACCATCCGAACGTCATCCTGATGAACACGGGCGGCAAGGCTTACGGGCAAAGCCCAGAGGTCGCGCTGCTCGCGGTCAACAGATATTTCAGGCCGCAGGTCATCATCCCCATGCACTACGCTTCCCTCCCCACCATGTCAACGGAGGCGGAAGTCCGAGCCGCCATCGGCAAAGACAGGCGCGTGCAGTTCATGAAGCCGGGAGAGACCAGGAATTTTTGAAAGAGTCCCGTCAGGGACGAAATATAGCCATTTGCCATTGAGTGCGACCCATAGGAAATCTCACGCTGGAGGCGCAAAGGC
>DATFCB010000119.1:0-6757 GCA_035253525.1 Pyrinomonadaceae bacterium
TGGACCGCGGCGACCCGTACCTCGTGGGCCGCGTCGAGTTTTTCGAGGACGACGAAGAGGACTCGTCGTTTCTGGCACAGCGCGCGGAAGAAGTCTCGAAGCTCTTCATGAGAATCGCGCGCGCCGTCCGCATCATCAACGACGAGCGGGCCGCTCTGCCCGAGCTGCCTCCGACCGAGCCGGAGCGGCTCTCTTTCCTGGTCGCGGCGGCGATGGAGTTGGAGACGGAGGTCAAGGTAGAGCTTCTGGAACTGCGCTCGACTTCGGAGCGCTTGAAAAGATTGCGCGACCTGCTCGCGCGCGCCGTCCCAGGCTACGAGGAGCGCGCGCGCATACACGACATCGCCAAGGGCAACGGCCACGGCGGCAAGAAAATAGACCTCGAATGACGGACACTCACGAAGCACCTGCGGACGACGACGCGGCCAATGAGCGCATACGTGTCCGCGTCCTCTTCTTCGGCGCGGCGCGCGACCAGACGGGAAGCGAGGAGGCCGAAGTTTCCTTACGCGCGCCGGTGTCTGCCGCCGCCGCCTTCGAAGAAATTCTCTCGCTCTACCCGTCTTTGCGCCGCTTCGGGCGCTCGCTCCTTTTCGCCGTCAACCAGGAATACGCGCAATCGGACGCGCCCGTCAACGAGGGCGACGAGTTGGCCGTCTTCCCGCCCGTCAGCGGCGGGTCCGAAGATGAAAGGGAAGCTCACGGAGCGGATTTCTTCGAGCTGACGACTGAGCCGATTGATGTCGGCGCGGCGGCGCGCAGAATTGTCCCGAGGGAGTGCGGCGCGACCGTCACTCTGGATGGCTACGTCCGCGAGTGGACACGCGGGCGCAGGACGCTCTACCTGGTCTACGAGGCTTACGCGCCGATGGCCTTGAGCGAGATGCGGCGGCTCGGACGCGAGGCTCACGAGCGCTTCGAGATCAGTCACGTCGGCATCGTTCACCGCACGGGCCGGCTTGAGATAGGGGAGACGAGCGTCGTCATCTCCATCAGCGCGCCGCACCGCCGCGCAGCCTTCGAGGCGTGCGAGTGGGCCATACGCGAACTCAAACGCCGTGTGCCAATCTGGAAGAAAGAGTTTTACGAAGACGGCGAGGTCTGGGTCGAAGGCGAAGGCGCACCCAATAATTGAGTGTGAGCTAGAGGGAATCTCACGCAAAGGCGCAAAGTCGCAAAGAAAAGCTTGATTCTTTTCTTTGCGACTTTGCGCCTTTGCGTGAGACGTTTTTCTTTCTCAGGTCGAAGGCGGGCTGTTAACTCGCGACCTCCGTCACCTCTTCCTCTGTCGAAGGCTCGACGAGCGAGGCGCTGGTGACTTTGTCGCCGCCGTCGGTCTTGATGAGGCGGACGCCGGAGGCCGAGCGGCCGGTCTTGCGTATGCTGTCGGCCTCTATGCGTATGAGCTTGCCCTGCTGCGTGATGATCATGATTTCGGACTCGTCCTCGACGGGGAAGACCGCGACCACCTTGCCGGTCTTCTCGGTCGTCTTCATGTTGATGACGCCCTTGCCGCCGCGCGACTGGAAACGGTAGTCCGTAATCTTCGTCTGCTTGCCGAAGCCCTGCTCGGAGACTGAGAGCATGCGCTCCGAGTCGTTGGACGAGACGGCACAGAGCGCCACCACGAAGTCGTCCTTCCTCAGGTCAATGCCGCGCACGCCGCGCGTCGCGCGACCCATCGGCCGCACCTGCTCCTCGTCGAAGCGAATCGCCAGGCCGTTATGCGTGGCGATGAAGATGCGCTTCGTGCCGTCGGTCAAGACCACGTCCAAAAGCTCGTCGCCCTCGTCAATGTTGATGGCGACGATGCCGTTCGAGCGTATGTTCTGGAAGTCCGCCAGGGAAGTTTTCTTGATGACGCCTTTGCGCGTCACCATCACGACGTGGCGGCCTTCGGCGAACTCGCGCACGGGAACCACCCCGGCGAGCTTTCTGGACGAAGGGATGTTGATGAGGTTGACGATGGCTTTGCCGCGAGCCGAGGCCGCGGCGTCCGGCACTTCATGGACCTTCAATTTATAGACCTGCCCGTCGTCCGTGAAGATCATCAGGTAGGCGTGCGTCGAGGCGATAAAAAGGTGCTCGACGTAGTCGTCGTTCTTGCCTGTGCTGGCACCGAAGCGGCCCTTGCCGCCACGGCCCTGGCGCTGGTAGACGGTGACGGGCGTGCGCTTGATGTAGCCCTTGTTCGTCACCGTAATCGCCACGTCCTCGTCCGCGATCAGGTCTTCGATGGAAAGCTCGACGCCTTCGGCTACGATCTCCGTGCGGCGCGCGTCGCCGAAGTCACGCTTGACCTCCTCCAACTCCCTGACGATGACGCGGCGCAGGGAACTCTCGTTGGCGAGAATCTCTTCAAGCTCCGCGATGAGCTTGATGATGCCCTCGTACTCGTCAATGATCTTCTGGCGTTCAAGCGCCGAGAGCCTTCTCAGTTGCAGGTCAAGAATCGCCTGCGCCTGCAACTCTGAAAACTCCAGACGCTTCATGGCCCTTTGCAATTTGCCCAGGTAGCCGGCGAGCGTCAGATCATTGGGCACGCCCTTCCACTGCTTGACCTCCGACATCGTCGCCGTCTCGCCCGTCAGCCACTGGCGCGCCTCTTCGACGGAGCGCGCGTTGCGTATGAGCGTGACGATGTAGTCGAGCGCGTCAATCGCCTTGGTCAAGCCTTCGAGGATGTGAGCGCGTGCGCGGGCCTTCCTCAAATCGTATTCGGTGCGGCGGCGCACGACCTCGCGGCGGAAGTCCACAAAGGCTTCAAGCATCTGCTTGAGATTGAGGACGCGCGGCTGGCCGTTGACGATTGCCAGGTTGATGACGCCGAAGGAGGACTGCATGGGCGTCAGCTTGTAGAGCTTGTTGAGAATGACCTGCGGCACGGCGTCGCGCTTCAACTCGACGACGATGCGCATGCCGTCGCGGTCAGACTCGTCGCGCAGGTCCGCAACGCCTTCGAGCTTCTTCTCGTTGACGAGTTCGGCGATGCGCTCAATCAGACGCGCCTTGTTGACCTGGAAGGGAATCTCCGTGATGACGATGGCGTCGCGCTCGTGCGCTCCGCGGCCGATGCGGTCAATCCCTGCGCGCGCGCGCATCTGAATCACGCCGCGCCCGGTCGTGTAAGACCGCGTCAGTTCTTCGCCTTTGTAGATGAAGCCGCCGGTCGGGAAGTCTGGGCCGGTGATGATCTTCGTCAGGTCTTTAACGTCCAGGCTCGGCTTGCGTATGAGCGCGATGGTCGCGTCAATGACCTCCGTCAGATTGTGCGGCGGAATCTTGGTCGCCATCCCGACGGCGATGCCGTCCGACCCGTTGACGAGCAGGTTCGGGATGCGCGTCGGCAAGACCGATGGCTCCGACAAAGACTCGTCGTAGTTCGGCTGGAAATCAACCGTCTCCTTCTCGATGTCTGAAAGCACCTGCGTCGTCAGGCGGTCCATGCGCACTTCGGTATTGTGGCTGACGAAGCCATTGGCGACAAAAGAGTGGCACTGGCTGTCAACGCGTAGCGAGTAAACCTGCTGCTCGCCAGCGTCTTCAACGGCGACGACCGGATCGAACAGGTAATTGGTGAGTGACAGGTACTCGGCCATCGCATAATCGTGCGGCGTAAGCGCCGTTGCGAGGCGTGGTAGCGAAGCCCGAAGACGCGCTGGGCGGTCGAAGTTGTTTCTCTCCATCCAGTTCCTGTGACGCACGGCACGGTGACGCAGGTACGCGGCTAACAAAGGAATGAAATCGCTTTTCGCAAGCGATTTCCCGGTGAGCAGGGCTAAAACTTCTTGCAGCCTCTCGTTCTTCGCGCGAGAGGCGAAGCCGATGCGCTGCGCGAATTGAAGCAAGTTCTCGCGTCCATTAAGACACAAGCGATACGTCGAGCGATTGTGCGAAGCGTCTGACGTGCGCGAAGCAGTGATGCCGAAACGCAGCAGCACAGTTTGCGTTTGCTTCAAGAGCGTTTCGCTTTGCGAGCAGAGCGAAACACGCAGGAGGCTTCTCCCTGAACGTTCAACGCTGCCGTCCCCCTCGAACAGCCCACGCAGGAAAGCCGCAACAACTCTCTGCGGCGCGCGCAAAATGAATTCCGGGACGCTCCGCTGCCGAGATTTGCCGTGCAAACCCAGGTTATGCAGAAACTCGACTACTTGCAGGCTCACGACCTGCATCTGCACATAGCTTCGCTTGCCGTAGCTCGAAGGGGCACGCTCAAAGAGGTGCAAGCGGCATGTTGGGAAGGTGCGCTGCCACGCGGCGATGAACTCGTCAGCGAAGTCGCCAGGGTTGTTGCAAAATTCAATGCGCTGTTCTTGAATAGTCCCTTCTGCCGTCAAAGCGCCTAGGAGGAACGCCAAGTCTTCCGTCAGGACTTCCGGCAACTCATGCCGCACCGTGCGCGATACCTCGCCGAGCGAGGGGTAAAACTCCTTGAGTGAAACATCTTCTTCCGGCCACAGGTGTTCGCTTCGATCAACCACCATAACGTCGCCGAGCGTGATCTGCGAAATGAGTTTCCAGGCGAAGGAAGGTTCACCTGCGGCGTTTAAGCGAAACACGAGCAACGGATGATTCGCCGTTCCCGTGATTTCATAACCGTGGCGCGTACGTAGTCGCTTGACAGGATGCACGCCGCTGTCCCACCACTTGCTCGCCGGATTGATATTGCCGCCGTGCGAAAGCACACGCGCGTCGATGTCTTCACCACCCGCCGAAATCTTCGCAATCGGCAGCAAGCCTTTTTCGGTGACTACGAGCGCTTCGCCAGTGATGCAGTAACGCATGGCGGCCGCCGCGTCGCCGTCAATCGAGCCGAAGTTGCCCTGACCGTCAATCAGCGGGTAGCGCATGGAGAAGTTCTGCGCCAAACGGACGATGGTGTCATAGACCGCAGTGTCGCCGTGCGGGTGGTACTTACCGATCACGTCGCCGACGACGCGCGCGCTCTTCTTATAAGCTTTGTTATATTGGTTTCCTAATTCGCTCATGGCCCAGAGCACGCGGCGGTGCACAGGCTTCAAACCGTCGCGCACATCGGGAAGCGCGCGGCCGATGATGACGGACATGGCGTAGTCCAGGTAGGAGCGCCGCATCTCGTCTTCGATGTTGATGTAATTTCTTTCCGTAGTAGTTTCCATTCAATAGACCTTTCCGGTACAATCCGCGCCGCCGGGCAGTAAAGTTCGAGTTCGCCGTAGCCCTCGCTTGCCGGGCGGATTCGCGGCGCGGCACGACACGTTTAGCACTTCCGGCGTCGCAATAATTTCTCGTCGTTTCGAGGCTCCCGGTACTCGATTGACCGGGCCAGTGGGCACGGGCTTGAAGTACGAGATATTGTACCCGGAAACGGGCGTTTTGGCAAACGTTGGATAGGCGAAAAGGCCAATAAAAATCGGGGTTTTAGCGCGTTTTTGACCCATCTGAGCGGGTTCCCGGCAAGCGCTATATTTTGGGCCATGACGAGTGGAGTTTTTGACGTTCTCGGCACGCCGAAACGGGTATGACTTTTGACGCAAAATCACGGCGCAGGCGCGAGCGGCTGGAGCTGAGCCTGCCCGTGCGCGTCTTCGGGCGCGAGAGCGAGGATTACGACTGGGTCGAGACCACACGGCTGATTGACGTGACCCCGTTCGGCGCGCGCTTCGCGCTCTCACGCCCGACGGAGCGCGGGAGGCTGCTGCACCTGACGCTGCCGATGCCGCGCCAACTGCGCTGCTTCGACCACGTCGAAGACCAATACCGCGTCTGGGCACTGGTGCGTAATCTCAAAGTGCTGGACGCCACGGCGGACAAGCCCGCGCGCTTCGAGATCGGCGTCGCCTTCATAGGCAAGCGCGCGCCCGAAAGTTTTGAGAAGGACCCGACGACGCGCTACGAGGTCGCTCAGTCTGTAACCGAAACAGGCTTGTGGGATGTCTCCGTGGAAGACCCGTCGAGGCGATACGTCCCGGCGGACGAGCCGCGCCCCGAAACGCGCCACCACATTCCGATAGAGGTGGTCGTCGAGGAGTTGGACGAGAAGGGGCAGGTCTCTTCACGCGAGACGACCGTCACGGAGAACATCAGCCGGCGCGGCGCGGCCGTCTTCACGACGCTCAACGTCACGCGCGGTAGGTTCGTGCGCGTGACGAGCGCGCAGTACCGGATTTCGGTCATCGCCGCTGTGCGCGCTCGCCGCACGGGGACCGACGGCATCCCGCGCCTGCACCTCGAATTCGTGGACAAGCAGTGGCCGCTGGAAGGAATAGAGTAGGGGACAGGGGACGGGGACGGGGGACGGTTAAAGCCGGCCTGTACCGTCCCCCATCCCCTGTCCCCCGATTCCCGATTATGCGAAGCAGAATCATCATCCCGCGCGGGGTGTTGCTCGTTGAGATAGAGCGGCGGTGCCGCGACGCGGCGTGTAACGCGCGGACGCGGGTCGCGTTGACGAAAGAGGAGGCGCGCGCCTACTGTGGCTTCGAGTGCGAGCGCTGCGGGCAAGAGTGGGACGACGTGTTGACAGAGCGCGACGTGCCGGACTGGTGGGAGGAACTAATCACAGACCTCTACACCCTGCACGAGCGCCCGGTGGACGAGCCTTACGAGCCGAGCGAGGCCGTAAAACGATTAAACGAGGAACAAGGCAGAAGGAATAGTGAATAGTAAATGGTAAGTGGTGAATAGATGAGACGTTAGTTTTTTTCTCTTCACCATTTACCATTTACCATTCACCACTCTTTTTCCTGAGGAAACCTTTTGAGCGAAAGCGGTAGAG
>DATFCB010000120.1:0-7533 GCA_035253525.1 Pyrinomonadaceae bacterium
AACTTGCCAGAGAGCAGGCCGCTCGCCAGCGGCAGCCGGACGATGAGTGCGACCCCCTTGCGCTGCGCCTCCTCGAAAAATTCAATCGGCTTCTGGCGGAAGATGCTGAAGATGATTTGGAGCGAGGCCAGGTCTTCCTGCTGTAGACAGATTAGTGCCTCCTCGTTCGACTCGACGCTCACGCCGAAGTCCTTAATCTTGCCCTCGCGTTTCAACTCGCGCAATGACTCGAAGACTTCGCCGTCGCGCAAGACATCCGTCGGGATGCAGTGCAGTTGCGTCAGGTCTATGGCTTCGACGCCGAGGCGTCGCAAAGACGCTTCCGTGTGTTGGCGCAAAGCGTCGAGCGAGAAATTTTCGGGCCAGCCCGGCTCTGGAAAGCGCCCGAGCTTCGTCGCCACGTAGATGCGCCCCGGCGTCTCTCGTAAAAACTTGCCGATGAGCTGCTCGCTGCGGCCGAGCCCGTACACGTCCGCCGTGTCGAAGAAACTGACGCCGCCCGCGGCCGCCGCCCTCAGCGTCTCGATGGCTAGACCTTCATCCACCTCGCCCCAATCGGCCCCGCCGAGCTGCCAAGTCCCCAGCCCTATCTCCGAGACCTCTTCACCCGTGTTATTGAACAAACGCCGCTTCATAAACTTCAAAACCCCCTTGATGAACTGCGGATTCCTTTGCGTCTTTGCGCCTCCAGCGAGATAAAACCGTCCCACGCAAAGGCGCAAAGACGCAAAGAGTTGATTACAGTGACGCGTTTTGCTTTAACATCTCCGTCGGCAGCGTGAAGAGGGAGGGGATGACGGCGCGGGCGGACTTCGCCTTCGCCTTGCCGGTCATGCGCCGTATGAAGTCCACCTCCTCTTGCATGTAGGGCGTGCCATCATTGCGGAAGACCTCATGGAACCAGATGGTCGGCTCGCGGTCTGTGTAAGGCCGCTGCCAGGAGTCCCACGGCAGGTGCGTCTGCGTCTTGCCCTGCACCAGCCCCCAGTTAATCATCCCGACGTTGTGAGCCTTGCCGACCGTCAAGCCCCCGGAGAAGAAGCTGCCATTGCCGCGCGCCATGTACTCCGTACAGATCATCGGCCGGTTGTAGCGCTTCAGCCAGTTGATGCGCTTCTCAAGCTCCGTCGGGTGGTCGTAGTTATGAAAAGTGATGATGTCAGACTGCTCCACCAGCAGGCGGTCCGTCGCAGACATCATCTCGGGCGTTGACCAGTCGCCCTTCCACGGCCCGGCGGTCAAGGGCTGCGTCGCGCCGGCCTCGCGCGCCCACGCGAACACCTTGGGAAGGAGCGCCAGCACGAGAGCAACCTTGTTCTTGGGCTCCAACTCACCGTAGCTCCCCTGGTTTTCGTTGTCCGGCTCGTTCCAGACATCCCACGCGAGGATGCGCTGGTCTTTAGCGAAAGCGCCGACCACGCCCTTGACGTAGGCTTCGAAGCGCGCGTGCTGGGAGGGGTCTTGCAGTGCGGCGCGGCCTGGCCCCTGAACCCAGCCGGAGTTGTGAACGCCGGGCTTCGGGTCGCGCTGCTTGCCGAGCTTCGGGTCCGGGTCCCAGACCGAATCGAACAGGCAGAACATAGGTTTAATCTTGTGCTTCGCCGCGATGGTCAGAAACTGGTCGAGCCGTTTCTTGAAACCTTCTGGGTCCTGCTGCCAGAGCAGGTCGTGTATGGTGACGCGCATCGTGTTCATCCCGAGGTCTTCGGCCCAGCCCAGTTCGAGGTCAATCCTCTTGGGGTCGAAAGTGTCGGCCTGCCACATCTCCAGCGAGTTGATTGCGCTCGCCGGGTTGTAGTTA
The DNA here is from genome assembly GCA_035253525.1 of Pyrinomonadaceae bacterium. Classification (GTDB taxonomy): domain Bacteria; phylum Acidobacteriota; class Blastocatellia; order Pyrinomonadales; family Pyrinomonadaceae; genus QHXM01. The sequence goes on from DATFCB010000120.1 coordinate 1,802, forward strand.
GCGCCGACCAGCCAGGGCTGCTTCGCGTACCAGTCTTTCGCCTGCTGCTCGGTCCACCTCTGCCCCTGCGCCGCCGCGACCGTGCAGACGAACAGGACTGTGACGAGCACCTGCGTTGCTTTTCTTAACATTGTCTTGCCCTCTCCTTTTGCCATGATGACTCCGAGAATTACTTAGAGTCCGTTTGAAAACTCGTTCACGGCCCGCCGCTCTTTGCGTCTTTGCGCCTCCAGCGTGAGACTTTCCTTTCGTAACCGATGACTCACGCTGGAGGCGCAAAGACGCAAAGGAAGAGTTTTCAAACAGGCTCTTAATAGTTTTGGCCTATCCCAACTATCATGCGCAGCCCGTAGATGCCGCCGGCGGTGTTGCCCGGTCGTGCCTGGAATCGGACTGTGACTTTCTGCTTGCCGGCGGTCAGCTCGACGGGGATGGAGTAAGTCACGTCGAAAAACTGGCCCGGCTTGTCGTTGTTGAGCGTCTGCGAGGCTATCTTCACGCCGTCCACTAAAATGTCGAACGTCCTGTCTCCAGCATCCGAGCCCCAATAGGTCGTGACTAGCCCCATCGGCCTGTCCGGCGCGACTTTCAGGTCGAAGGAGACCCACCCGCCGTCGGTCGCGTGTCGCCACTTGCGGGAGGAGTGTTCGCCCGCCGCCGTGTGCTCGCCCTGCATGTTGTGGTCGCGCTCGGACTGCATCGCGCCAGGCTGCGCGAAGTCTGCCGTCATCTGTTCGAGTTGTCGCGCCCTCATCAACTCCTGTGCGTATTCGAGTGAGCGCGCGGACCATTGTTGCAACGTGAACAAATCCCAGTAGACGGAATAACGCTTGCCGTGCATCTTGTAAAAGGGATAGAGCGTCACGTCGCGGGGCTGGCCCGCGCCCTCCGTGCGGAACGTCAAGGGCGCACCAGCGACTGCCTTGACCCACTCGGTCACGGGCCTGTTTTCGGAGACCATCGCGGGGACGAAGACTAAACCTCCTGCGCCGCCCTCGTCCTGTGGGCCTAGCTCGCCCGCGAGCAACACGGGGCCGTAGAGAATCGCCGCGCGATTCGGGTTGTCCGGCATCGCTTCGAGCCTGAGCGACATGGGAATCTTCATCTCCACACGGTCGCCCGTCTTCCACGTCCTGCGAATCTCGACGTAGCTGCCGGGCTTCGCGCTGACAACCTGCGGCTTCCCATTGACGGAGACTGCGACACCGTCCTTCGCCCAACTCGGGTAGCGCAGACGCAATGCGACGGCAACAGGCTTCCTGCTCTTAAAGGTCAGCGTCGTTGTGTCCGCGTCCGGGAAGCGCGTCTCCTGTCGGAGCGTCAGTCCCTTCTCCTTCCAATTCAATTCCGACGCGATGAAGAGGTTGACCCAGAGCGCGTCGTCGCTCTTGAAGTAGATGCCCTCGCCGTACTTCGTGTGGTTCTCCATCCCTGTGCCGACGCAGCACCAGAAGCTGTCGAAAGGGGTCGAGTAGGTCTTCTTTTCGCCGGGTTTTAATGGCACAAAATAGCAGAACATGCCGTCCTCTGGGTTCTGCGACGCGAGGATGTGATTGTAAAGCGCGCGCTCGTAGTAGTCTGTGTAGCGTGCGTCCGCGCGCCACTCGAAGAGGTGACGCGTGAGCTTCAGCATGTTGTAGGTGTTGCAGGTCTCCGTCGTATTGACGGTCAGGCGGTCGTTGAGCTTGTCGGGCGGGCCGAAGTGCTCGGCCTCGCTGTTGCCGCCGTTCACGTATGAGTGGTGATGAACCACGCGCTCCCAGAAGAACGAGGCGGCCGTTTTGTCCACCTCGTCCCCCGTCAACTCGTAGCGCCGCGCGAGGCCGATTAACTTCGGAATCTGCGTGTTGGCGTGCAAGCCCTGAAGACGGTCCTCCTGGCGCGCGAGCGGCTCCAACACTGCCTTGTGATGGAATCGCCTTGAGAGCTTCAGATATTTTTCGTTCCCGGTGCGCGCGTACAACTCCGCCAGCGACTCGTTCATGCCGCCGTGTTCGGCGGCGAGCATCCTTTGGAACTGCTCATCGTTGAGGTGGCCGACTGTCTTGTCTGCCCAGTCGCCCAGCTTGACGGCGACGGCGAGCGCCTTACGGTTCGCGGCGTACTGGTGCGCGTCGAGCAGGCCGGCAAAGATTTTGTGTTGCGTGTACCAGGGGACCCAGCCGCCGTTGAGGTCGAAACCTTTCGAGCGTATGTCGCCCGCGGCGACCTCCTTGAAAATTCTTTTACCCTCAGGGATGGCCGAGACGTAGCCGTCGCCGTTGGCGCGCTGGCACAGTTCCAATTCGTCCACGATGTAGTTGACGCGGTCGCGGAAGCGCGCATCATTGGTCGAGGCGAACATCATCGCGCAGGCCGAAAGGTAGTGGCCGAGCGAGTGGCCCGCCACGCCCTGCGCCTCCCAGCCGCCGTAGACTTCACCCTTCGGCTTGAGTCCCGCCTCCTTGCGAAACCAGCTCAACAAACGGTCAGGTTCGAGCCGCAGTAGATACCTGGCGTCGAGCATCATCGCCTGCTTGAACGGCCCGTCGAGCAGCCGCACGTCCGCCAAATCGAAAGCCACGGCCTCGCGCCTGACGCGCTCCCGCACGGACTCTTTCCCGTCAGCCCTGACCGCCGTCGAAAACGTCAGCAGAACACTCGCGGTCAGCATGAAAGCGACGCTTATTCTTCTAACTGAGTTCACCATGTTTCAAAGCTCAAGCCCCTCATTGACTCAACCCCTTTGCGTCTTTGCGCCTTTGCGTGAGTGGTTTTAAGTTTTTCACGCAAAGGCGCAAAGACGCAAAGAACTGCTTGCTAACGACGCGCCCTGACCGAACTGACTCTGTAAAGTTGCGCGCCGTGGCGGTTGACGGTGGAAGTGATTTCGTCGCGGAAGACGCCGAGGTCGCGCCGCTCCCACAAATCTCTGACGCGGCACGCGCCCCTCAGTCCAAGCTCAACCAACTTCACTTTAATCTCCGCCTTAGGGTCGCCGACGTTGAAGACGGCCAGGTATTTGTCCCGGCCACCGGGCACGTCCGCGACCCACGCGATGTGGTCGCCACGCATGAAAAGTTCGCGGTTGCCCGTGCTCCTTTGGTTGACCGCGAGTACTTCCGGGTTGGTCAGGAGCCGTAGCGTGAACTCGTCGTTGCTCGGCAAATCGCCGCCCATCATCAGCGGCGAGCGGAAGATTGACCACAGCGTCATCAGCGTCACCTGCTCGTCCCTACTCAGAAGCGACATGCGGTCGTCGCCGCGCTCGCCGCGAATACTGATGCGCCCGAGCGGCAGCATGTCCGCGTCGGCCCACCCGCCCGGCCCTGTGTAATCAATCCACCTGCGCCCCAGGTCGAACTGCCTGCGCAAATCTTCCCAGCGGTCCCAGAAGTCGCCCGAGATGCGCCAGAGTTGCGCGCTGCGGCGCAAGACTTCGACCTGTTGCGGGGCCGCTGGGCCAGGCGAAAGGCTCAGCACCATCGGACGCCCGCTCTTGCGTATCGCGCGCCCGAGGGCGGCAATCTCGCTCAGGCGCTGCTCATCCGCGCCTGTGTTCTCGTCCGGCGTGTAGGCGGACATATCATCCGCCTTGATGTAGTCAACGCCCCACTCCGCGAACTGTTTGACGACGGAGTCGTAGTAAGCCTGGCCCCCTGCCTCACGAGCGCGCACGCCGTACATGTCGTCAATCCAGGGGCAGATGCTTGCGGTGTCGGCGACATCCCGTGCGCGCAGGTTTGTGCCAAAAACGGGGGTATTAGCACGCACCGCCTGGCGCGGGATGCCGCGCACGATGTGTACGCCGAACTTCAGGCCCAGGCCGTGTACGTAATCGGCCAGGGGCTTGAAGCCGCGCCCGTTCGCGGCGGAAGGGAAGCGGTTGAGCGCCGGGACCAGCCGCCCGTAATTGTCCATGACCAACTCCGCGTTCGGGCGGTAGCCGTGCGCCTTAGCCTTCGGCTCATACCACTGTATGTCAACGACGACGTATTGCCAGCCGAAGCGCTTCATGTGCCGGGCCATGTACGCGGCGTTGGCTTTGACTTCCCGTTCGGTCACCGAAGGCCCGTAGCAATCCCAACTGTTCCAGCCCATCGGCGGCGTCCGCGCCAGGCCCGCGAATTTGATTTGAGCTTCGGAAGCGCGCCTCTGCGCGAAGACCTGCGACGGCATCAAACCGGCGAGGCACAAGGGGAGAAAAAGCGCGAGAGTTCTTTTTAACATCGCACCAGAAGCGCGGCTCTTTCTTTCGCTCCGCAGGAGCATTTGAAAATAGCCCAGCACTTCAGTGCTGGGTATAAAGGGGGGCGAAAGTTTTTAGTCCCGTAGGGACGGCTGAAAAAGCTGATAAAGAAATCAGCCGTCCCTACGGGACTGGGAATCATTGGCTGCCGTGTCCCCAGCCCTGAAGTGCTGGGCTATTTTCATCACGTCCCTACGGGACGAATGCGTCCAGATTTTTTCTTGGGACAAATGTTTTCTAACTTTCCTTCTCAACGCGCGCCGAGCAGGATGTCCATCGTCAACTGGTCGAGCCGCTCGTATTTCAGGCCGTGGGCGGACAACTGCGCGCGGTCGAAGTTCGACGACAACAGTTCGCCCGCGCCCTGCGGGGAATATTTAGCGCCGCCGTGGTCACCGTTCGTCTCGGCTATCTCCGCGAGCAGGGCTTTGATCTCCGGGTCGGCGTTCCAGCGCTCGCCCTTCTCCTTGAGGATCAGGTAAGTGCGCATGCACCCCCGCGCAAAGTCCTTGACGCCGTCGTAATCCTCCGTGCGGTAGGCGTGCGCGTCGAAGGCGCGCGGCCCGTCGTAGCCCACGTCCTCCAAAAACTTCACCAGCCAGAAGGCGGCCTTCGGGTTGGCCGAGCCGAAGCGCAAATCCTGGTCGTAGCGCCCCGGAACCTGGTCGTTCAAATCTATGTGAAAGAGCTTGCCGGCCTCCCACGCCTGCGCGACCGCGTGCGTCATGTTGAGCCCAGGCATGTGCTCGTGTGCCACCTCCGGGTTAACGCCGACCATGTCGGGGTGGTCGAGCGTTGTAATCAGGTGCAGGTAAGCGCCGGTGGTCGGCATGTAGATGTCAGCGCGCGGCTCGTTCGGCTTGGCTTCGAGCGCGAACTTGTAGTCATAGCCCTTTTCGATGTTGTACTCGCAGAGGTAGTTCAAAGCCTCGCGCAAACGCTTGACGGCTTCGTCGGCGCGGCGGCAGGCGTCCGTCTCGACGCCCTCGCGCCCGCCCCAGAGCACGAAAATCTTCGCGCCGCACTCAGCGCCCAGGTCCATCGCGCGCATGGTCTTTTGCAACGCGTAGGAGCGCACGGAGCGGTCGTTGGCCGTGAACGCGCCGTCGCGAAAGACCGCGTCATAGAAGAGATTGACGGTCGCCATCGGGACGACGATGTTGTTCTCCTCGCAGGCGCGCTTGAACTCGCCGACTATCTGGTCGCGCTGCTGCGGCGTGGCGTCAATCGGGACGAGGTCGTTGTCGTGGAAGTTCGTGCCCCACGCGCCGATCTCGCCGAGCATGCGCACGATCTCGACGGGCGAAATCGGCGGGCGCACCGCGTCGCCGAACGGGTCGCGCCCGCGGTTTCCCACGGTCCACAGGCCGAAAGTGAACTTGTGCTCCGGGCGCGGTGTGTACTTGTCTTGTGTCATCTCAAAACCCCCACTTAAGAAATGTTATGTAGGGGCAGGGCTTGTCCCTGCCCGGATGCTTGCGTGACCTGACGGGCAGGGACAAGC
>DATFCB010000121.1:0-3719 GCA_035253525.1 Pyrinomonadaceae bacterium
CAGCCAGGCTAATATCATTCGGCTGCCTTCTTCTTTCTGTTAACTGACCACTGACCACCGACCGCTGACCACTGCTAAAGCGGATGGCTGACCCGCCCCGGCTTCACAACAACTCGGTGCCAAAAGGGTCGAAGTGACGAAGACGGTCTTCGGGCGCGGTCTACTAGCCATCGCGGTTCGGCGACGTGAGCGTTGATTGAAAACGAGGCCAGCAACACCCGTTTTGAAACACACCTCTCGCGCGCCGGGCCAAGATGGGAGTGAACGCCAACGGCGACCGCGACAGTTGCTTCCTTATTCCAAAGGGAGCAGCCGGGGTCGGCCAGCCATCCGAAGACAGATGTTAGATGTCAGATGCTAGATGATAGTAAAAACTGACATCTGACATCTGACATCTGACATCTGCCTTTTTATGTCTTGTCAGGAGACACAACAATCGCTCTCGTTGTACGTTGACGACGAACTGGCGCTGCCGGTGCGCGCGGCGTGCGACGAGCATCTGCGCGAGTGCCCCCTGTGCCGCGCGGAGTTGGCGGAGATGCGGGCCATCAGTCGCGGGCTGGCCGCGCTCGCGCGCCCCGTGCCTCCGCCCGATCTTGCTTCTTCCATCAGCGACGCGCTTGAGATCGAGGCGGCCGCGCGCCTGCGACAGCCCGTCCTGCCGTTCTCCGTCAAGCTGACGCGCTGGCTGCGGCCGCGCCTCATGCCGTACACGGTCGGCTCGTTCGCCTCCGTCCTGCTCTTCACCATGATGTTCAGCGCGCTCAGGCCCCACATGAAGGCGCTGGCCGAGGCGTCCGTCGCCGCGCGCGAGGCCGACCTGGCCTCCTACAAAATCATCTACATCGGCACGGACGGGCCGGACATTTCCCAGCCGATAACGCCTGAGCTTTTCGCCGCGCAGCGCGCGCCCGTCGGCGACGAATCCCCCAGTCTCAACCCGCGCGGGGCGCTCGCGGCGCTCACGCGCGAGCAGCCGCGCAGCCCCGAAGAGGACGAGGACGGCATGATCGTCGTCGCCGATGTCTTCAGCAACGGCCGCGCCTCGCTCGCCGACGTAGTCCACCCGCCGCGCGACCGCCGAATGATTGACGAGTTCAAGGACGCCCTGCGCAAAAACGCGGCCTTCGTCCCGGCCTACTACGACCGCCGCCCCGAAACCATGCGCGTCGTCTTCGTCGTCCAAAAGGTTGACGTTCCCGAACAAAATTTCTGACAAAAAAGTGGTCAGTGGTCAGTAGTCGGTGGTCAGTTAAAGACAAAAACTCAATGCCCCTTGCCGCATGTTTTTAACTGACCACCGACCACCGACTACTGACCACTGACCACTGACCACTGACCACCGACCACTGACTACTGCTCCTGCTTGACGCTCCCCTCACGGGCGTGCTAGTTTGCCGTTTCATTCACGTTAGTCCTTAATTCGCCAGTAACACTCTCGCCGAGAGGTGTGTAGGAGACACGGTTTGTCCGCTGAAGCGCCCGCCCTCAAACAGACGCCCCTGAACGCCGCACACAGGCGGATGGGCGGAAGGATGGTTGATTTTGGCGGGTGGGACATGCCCGTCCAGTATCCGGCCGGCACGGTCGAGGAACACCTGCGCACGCGCACGCACGCGGGCCTCTTCGATGTCTCGCACATGGGCGAGATTCTGGTGCGCGGCCCCGAAGCCATCTCCTTCGTCAACCGCCTCGTCTCAAACGACGCCTCGAAACTCGTTGACGGCCAGGCACAATATTCCGCGCTCACGACACCCGAAGGCACAGTCATTGACGACCTGCTCGTCTACCGCTTTGCGGAAGACCATCTGCTGCTCGTCGTCAACGCCTCGACGACCGAGAAGGACTGGGACTGGATAAAGTCGCACCACGTTCACGAGATGATTGAGTTGAAGAACGTCAGCCGCGACTACTGCCAGATTGCCCTGCAAGGCCCGGATGCCGTCCGCATCTTGCAGACCTTGACGGAGACCCCGCTCGAAGAGATCAAGTATTACCACTTCCGCGAGGGCGCTGTGGACGACGTGCCGGCCATCATCTCGCGCACGGGCTACACGGGCGAGGATGGCTTCGAGGTCTACGCCGCCGCAGACGAGGCCGAGCGGCTGTGGGCCAAAATTTTAGAGGCGGGTCGGCACGGCGAGTCGGACGGCGTCCTGCCGTGCGGCCTCGCGGCGCGAAACACCTTGCGGCTTGAAGCCGCGATGGCGCTCTACGGCCACGAGATCACAGAGGAGACGACGCTCCTTGAAGCGAACCTCGGTTGGATTTGTAAATTGAACAAAGGCGACTTCACGGGGCGCGAGGCGCTGGCAAAACAGAAAGAGGAGGGTGTCCGTCGCCGCCTCGTCGGCTTCGAGATGACAGAGCGCGGGATTGCGCGCGACGACCAGGAAGTCTTGATTGACGGCGAACGCGTGGGCCGCGTCACCTCCGGCAGCCCCGCGCCGTACCTGAAAAAGAACATCGGCCTGGCCTACGTCCCCACGGAATACGCGAACGAGGGCCAGCAGATTCAGATAGACGTTCGCGGCCGCGCCGTCGCCGCCCAGATAGTCAAGACGCCTTTCTACAAGAGGGAAAAGAAGTGATAAGTGATAAGTGATGAGTGATAAGAGAAAGCATTGTTTTTTACTTATCACTCATCACTCATCACTTATCACTTAAACGAGGAGACAACATGGCGAACGTTCCAGAGGATTTACACTACAGCAAGGATCATGAGTGGGTCAGGGTCGAGGGCGATGTAGGCGTTATCGGCATCACGGACCACGCACAGAACTCACTCGGCGACGTGGTCTACGTGGAGTTGCCGAAGGCCGGCGACTCTTTCTCGGCCCACGAGCCGTTCGGCTCGGTCGAGTCCGTCAAGGCCGTCTCGGAGATTTTCACGCCCGTCGGCGGCGAGGTCGTCGGCGTTAACGAGGCTTTGCAGGACGAGCCCGAGAGAGTCAACACAGACCCTTATGGCGAGGGGTGGATGATTCGCGTCCGCATGAGTAATCCGGGCGAGGTGGACAGCCTCCTGTCGGCCGCCGAGTACGAAGACTTTACGAAAGCAGAGGCAGAATAGAAGTTGCGCTACATCCCGAACTCGCCGGAAGAGCGCGCCGAGATGCTACGGGGCCTCGGCCTGGACTCGGCGGAACAGTTGTTCGATTCGATCCCGGCCGGCCTGCTTCTGCGCCGCCCCTTAGAGACGCCCGCCGCCATCTCCGAGATGGAGTTGTTGGCGGGCTTCGAAGAGATGGCCGCACGCAACCGCGCGGCGCGCCGCCCCAGCTTCCTCGGCGCGGGCGCTTACTCGCACTACTCGCCGACGGTCGTTGACCATCTCATACAACGCTCGGAATTCTTCACTGCCTACACGCCCTACCAGCCGGAGATTTCACAGGGGACGCTGCAAGCCATCTTCGAGTTTCAGACGCTCGTCTGCCAGTTGACCGGCATGGACGTGGCGAACGCCTCTATGTATGACGGCTCGACTGGGCTTGCCGAGGCCGTCCTGATGGCCGAGCGCGTCACGCGCCGCAAGAAGGTCATCACCTCTTCGGCCGTTCATCCCGAATATCTCGAAGTCGTTGACACTTACGTTCAGCACTACGGGATAGATTTCCACCGCGTCGAGACGGACGAAGCGACCGGGCTGATTTCCGGCGAAGGCTTAAACGCGCTCGACGACCAGGCGGCCGCGCTCGTCGTCCAGTCGCCGAACTTCT
>DATFCB010000122.1:0-8784 GCA_035253525.1 Pyrinomonadaceae bacterium
AGTTGGACGCGCGCTGGGATGAGGCCCGCAGTGCGCGCGACCAAACGAGCGAGGCGCACCGAGAGTATTTGGAGAGTCAGGTTCTGGCAGCCACGCTCCCCGCGCGCCAGGCGGAATTGGAGAAGGGCGAGGAGGCAGCCGCGAGCGCGGCGCGCGAAGTCGAGAGCGCCAGAGAGAAACACGATGCCGCGTCGAGCGCCTACAGCCGCGAGCAGCACGACGCGGAGCGCGCCGCGCTGGTCGAGGCGACGAGGGCGGAAGCGGCCACGCGCGCCAAACTCGAAGAGACCGAAAAGAGCGAGGCGTATCTGGCCTCGGAGATAGCGCGGCTCGCGGAGGTGCGCGAGCAATGGCGCGAGCAGGTGATGGAAGTTGAAAGGCTCGGCGAGTTAAACGAGGCGACGGAGTTCATACGCGACACGCTCCGCCAGGCCGGGCCGCTCGTCACGGAGAGCTATCTTTTCAACATCTCTATCGAGGCCAACCAACTCTTCCGCGAGATCACGGGCGAGGCGGGCCGAGCGCTCAGGTGGTCGCGCGACTACGAAATCCTACTCGAAGAGGAGGGGCACGAGCGCTCGTTCCCGAACCTCTCGGGCGGCGAGCAGATGGCCGCCGCGCTCTCCATCCGGCTGGCCCTGCTCAAGCAGCTCTCCGACATCCGGCTCGCCTTCTTCGACGAGCCCACCACCAACATGGACGCCGAGCGGCGCGAGCGCCTGGCCCAGCAGATCGGCCAGGTGCAGGACTTCGACCAGCTCTTCGTCATCTCGCACGACGACACCTTCGAGGAGAACGTTGACCACATCGTCCACGTCCAAAAAAGGGATGAGGGCAGAGGGATGAGGGATGAATAAAAGTAAGGACAACTCTTCTTCACTTCATCCCTCATCCCTCCGCCCTCATCCCTCAAGAAAATCCGTGACGATTTTCTGCGACGGGTCGAGCCTGGGCAACGGGCAAACGGAGACGCGCGCGGCGGCCGTGGCGCTCCTCGGCTACAAGGGCCTCTGGCGCGGCGTCGGCGAGTACCTGGGGCGCGCGACCAACCAGCAGGCAGAGATCGCCGCGGCGGCCGTCGGCCTCGCCGCGCTGCGCGAGCCCTGCCGCGTCCGCCTCGTCACCGATTCGCGCTACGTCGTAGAGACTATGTCCGGCCGCTTTCGCCGCAAGTCGAACCACGAATGGTGGGAGCGACTGGACGAGGCCGCGCGCGCGCACAGCATCACCTGGGAGTGGGCCAAGGGGCACGCCGGTCACGTCATACAGGAGGCCGCCGACCGCGCCGCCCGCCGCATCGCCGCACTCGGCCGCGTTGACGAGAATGTCCTGCGCGACGCGATTGATAGGATTGGTATTAGTGAAGGAATAGATTGAGATGTCAAACGTGCTAGAATGATTGCTACTCGGCTGTTGTTGAGGATGGGACGATGCAGCAAATTGATTTAGATAAAGCCAAATCTCAGATGGCGAGATTGATTCAATCCGCACTCGATGGCGAAGAAGTTATCATCACAGAGAATGACCAGCCTGTTTTGATAATTGTGCGTGTGGCGAAGGCAGACACACCAGCTATGCTCCACAGAAGAGATCAACAGGCAACGAAGCCGCGCCGGCAGAGCGGGAGCGCTAAGGGCTCAATTTATATGTCAGATGATTTTGATGAACCGCTCGAAGACTTCACCGAGTACATGCAATGAGGCTGTTACTCGACACACATACTTTCCTCTGGTTCATTGACGACAGCCCGCGATTGAGCGCGCACGCAAAATCACTACTCGAATCTGACGCCGAATTGCTGTTGAGCACCGTCAGTCTTTGGGAGATTGCCATTAAGCTCAGTATTGGCAAGCTTGCCCTGGCGCGACCATTCGATGTATTCATCCCGGAGCAGCTTGCGTTTAATTCAATTAAAGAATTATCAATCGGCCTGAAACATTTAGCTGTCGTCTCCGCTCTGGCTTTTCCTCATCGTGATCCCTTTGACAGATTGTTAATCGCCCAGGCAATAACAGAGTCATTGCCGATTGTGAGTGCCGACGCTGCTTTGATTTATATTCGGTCAAAAGGTTATGGTAATTGACGCCCGGCCGCACGTCGTCATCATCTTTGCAGCACCATAAACACTTCGTGTTGCCTCTCCGTGATTATGGCCTTTCCGCAGGGCACTAAGATTGGTCGCTATGAAATCCAGTCCGAGCTGGGGTCCGGCGGGATGGGCGTGGTCTACCTGGCCCTGGACACGCGCCTGAGCCGCAAAATCGCGCTCAAGCTCCTGCCCGCCGACCTGACGGACAACAAAGACCGCCTGCACCGCTTCGAGCAGGAGGCCCGCGCCGCCTCCGCCTTGAACCACCCGAACATCCTCACGATTCACGAAATTGGCACAGACAACGGCACACACTTCATCGCCACCGAATTCGTCGAAGGCGAGACCCTTCGAGCGCTCATCATGATGGACGCGCCAATGCGACCGGCCCAGGCCCTGGACTTAGCCATCCAGGTCGCCACCGCGCTCGCGGCCGCGCACGCCGCAGGCATCGTCCACCGCGACATCAAGCCCGAAAACGTCATGCTCCGCGAGGACGGGTTCGTCAAAGTTTTAGACTTCGGCCTCGCCAAGCTGATCGAGACGGAGAAGGACCAGGACTCGACCGACCCCAACGCGCCGACCGAGCGCGTCTACCTGACCAACCCAGGCGTCGTGATGGGCACGGCCAAATACATGTCGCCTGAGCAGGCGAGCGGCAAGGCGGTGGACGGCCGCACGGACATCTGGAGCCTCGGCGTCATCCTCTACGAGATGCTGACGGGCAAGCACCCCTTCGACGGCGAGATGCCCACGCAGATCATCGCCCGCGTGTTGGAGCGCGAGCCCGAACCGCTCGCCCGGCGCGCGCCCGATGTCCCTGCGGAGTTGCAGCGCATCGTCTCCAGGATGCTCGCGAAGGAGCGCGACGAGCGTTACCGCGACATCAGAAGTTTGCTGCAAGACCTCAAGGCGCTCAAACAGGAATTAGAGTTCGACGCGAGGCTCGGCCGCTCCGGCTCGTCTTCCGGCGGGAGCGCGGCCGTGCCGCAAGCTCCGAGCGGCGAGAAGACTGTCAGCGCGCAGGAGGCCAGCGCCTCTTCCGAGACGACGAAGACGTTAAGTGACCGCGTTGCCTCGCTCCCCAGCACGGGAAGCCCTGTCGTCGGCAGCAGGTCCAGACTCAACCGGCTCGCGCTGGTCGCCGGCCTGCTCGTCGCCGTCGGCCTGGCCGTGGGGCTCTGGCTCTACTTGCGCGCGCGCAGCGTCGAGGCCGCGATTGATTCCATCGCCGTCCTGCCGTTCGTCAACCAGAACAACGACCCCAACATGGAATACCTGTCGGACGGCCTGACGGAGAGCACCATCAACAGCCTGGCACAGCTTCCCAACATGCGCGTCATCGCGCGCAGCTCCGTCTTCCGCTACAAGGGGCGCGAGATTGACCCCATCATGATCGCGCGCGAGCTGGGCGTGCGCGCAGTCTTCACGGGCCGCATCACGCAACGCGCCGACAGTCTCATCATCAGCGTCGAGTTGGTGGACGCCGTCCTCAACAAACAACTCTGGGGCGAAACCTACGACCGCAAAGTCTCGGACCTGATTGTCGTGCAGCGCGAGATCGCGCGGGAAATCTCCGCGAACCTGCGCACGCGCCTCACCCCGCCGGAAGAGAGCCTCGTCACCAAGCGCTACACGGAGAACCCGGAGGCTTACCAGCTCTACCTGAAGGGCCGCTACTACTGGAACAAGCGCACGGGCGAGGCGTTCAAGCGCGCGATAGAATATTTCAACGGCGCGATTGAGCAGGACCCTTCTTACGCGCTTGCCTACGTGGGGTTGGCCGACACCTACCTCCTGCTCTCGCGCTACTCGGCCGGCACGCCCGAGGAGAGTTACCCGCGAGCGAAGGCGGCGGCCAAGCGCGCCCTCGCCATAGACGAAACGCTCGCCGAGGCGCACAACTCGCTGGCCGGCGTGCTGCTGGATTACGACTGGAACCTCGTCGAGTCAGACAGGGAGTACAGGCGGGCCATCGAGTTGAACCCGAACTACGCGACGGCCCGCCACTGGTACGCCAACGGGCCGCTGCTGGTCATGGAGCGCTACGACGAGGCCATCGCGGAGATGAAGCGCGCCGTCGAATTGGACCCGCTCTCGCTCATCATCAACTCGGACCTCGGGAGCATGTACGTCAACGCGCGGCAGTTCGACCGCGCCGTCGAGCAGTTGCGCAAGACGATAGACATGGACCGCAGCTTCTACCCCGCACACTACTGGCTGGGCGAGGCTTACCTGATGAAGGGCTCTTACGCGGAGGCGATAGCCGAGTACGAGAAGGCGCGCGAGCTGAACGACGACCCGCTCGTGCTGGGGCTGCTGGGCCACGCCTACGCCGTCTCGGGCAAGCGCGAGGACGCGCAACGGATGCTCGACGAGCTGAACAATCTGGCACAGCAGCGTTACGTCTCGTCCTACACTTTCGCGCTCGTCTACGCCGGCCTGAATGATAAAGACCAGGCTTTCGAGTGGCTCGAAAAGAGCTACCGCGACCGCTCTTCGGAGATAGCCTACTTTAAGGTTGACCCGCTGATGGACAACCTGCGCGCCGACCCGCGCTTCGCGGACCTCGTGCGCAGAGTGGGCCTCTGAACGTAAGCACAGGATTGTCTAGATATGGCAGCAACTACTGACGAACGGGCGCGCACGGATGAGCCTTTGGTCTCGGACCTTGAGGACTTCCGGCGGCTGCTCGAAGCCGTGGGCGAGGACGCGCGCGACTTGACGGCCGAGTTGACGGACGCGCAATTCAACTGGCGGCCCGCGCCGGGCCAGTGGTCAATCGCGGAGTGTCTGGATCACCTGACGCAGACGGGCCGCGTCGCCGTCGGCCACATACGCTCGACGCTCGCGGACGCGCACCAAAGGAAGCTCTACAGTCGTGGGCCGTTTCGTTACGGGATGCTCGGCCAGATGATCGTCCGCTCGATGGGGCCGCAGCCGCGCATGAAGTTCAAAGCGCCCGCGGTCTTCAAGCCGCTGCCCGACCGCCCGCGCGAAGAAGTCGAGCGCGACTTCTTCGCGCTACAGGACGAACTGCTCGGCTGCATACGCGAGTCCAACGGCATCAACCTCAAGCGCGCCAAAGTCACCTCGCCAGTGACCAAACTCCTGAGGCTCAGCCTCGGCCAGGAGTTCGCTCTCCTCATCGCCCACGAGCAGCGCCACCTCTGGCAGGCGCGCCAGGTCAGGGCCAACCCCGCGTTTCCCCCCGCGCAGAGACATTAGCCCGACTTCGCACGGATTCTGTCGCCAACGCCCTCTAGATTGTTATGGGTCCACCGGGCCTTGTTGTCCGGCACGTGCAGGAGACCATCTCGCAGCCGAGGGCGTTACAGCAATACTTGACGCACGCGCCGGTGCCGGTCCCGTTCGGCCACTTGAGTTCCATGCACGGGCCGCAGCCGGAGGTTTGCTGTTGGTTGAAACTCGGGACGACGCGGGCGTTGGAAGCATGAGTCTCGCCCGTCAACGCTGATCTGTATTGACGCTGTGCATCCGCGTTCAGCCCGAGCGCGGCCTCCGCGGTAAATCCTGGTAGATTCATTTTACCTGCCTCCTTTTCGGCTATCATCGGTCAAAGTACGGCGACATCTTGGTGACGAGGAACGGGAACTCTTCGGTCACGTCAACGCGCGTGAAGAACTTCTCGACCACGTCCGTGTTGCGATTGGTGAAGGAGAAGATTACGTCCACGACGTTGCGCGTCCCGCTGAGCGACGACGGCTGGACATCGACGGCCGTCAGCGACGAATCTTTCTCGAAAGCCTCGCCCACTTTTTCGTAGACGGCCGGGTAGCGGCACGCCAGATAATTCAGCGCCCGGTGCTCGTCCGCCGAGCCCGCGTTGTCCGCCAGCAGCATGATGCGGTCGAACAATTCTACCGCCGACTTGCCGAACTCTTTGGCCTTCGCCCCCTTCGGCACCGGCAGCGATTTGACGAGCGCGTCGCGGTCGAAGGAGTAGATTTGGTCGAAGACGACGACCGGCACCATCAGCCCGCTGCACATCTCGGGCGGGGCGACCGGCCCGCGCACGCCGATGACCAGGTCCAGGTCGAGAGGGCTCTGCTCGTCCCGCACCGCCGCCAATAGTTGATCGTAGTCTACCGGGTCGCGCGGGACGAGGATGTAGGTTTCCAGCCCCTCAATGGTAAACACCCAGCAGACCTGACGGGCGATGTAACGGTTCGACGGCTCGGTCAGGACCGCGCGGAACGCCGCCCGGTCGGTGAGCCCTTTCGTGTTGACGCGCCCGGTCGCCTGCAAGAACTCTTTCTCTATGGCAAGGGTCGGGAAGCGCACCTCGACTCTGCCGATGGCGAAGACGTAAGAGGGAGGGGCGGCCAGCCCGTTGCCGTTATACTCGACCGCCGCCCCGCAGGTGGCGCAAGTCGCGGGGCCGACCTGCGCGGACCGTGGCCTTTCGCGGTGGTTGTGAGCGAGGAGGGGCGCGGGCGGCGCGGCCCCGCCACCCGCGCCGGGTTGATTGGGGGATTGCTCGTTCAGTTCGGTTTGCTCCATGACATTCTTCTCCTGTCGGGGTCGGACCCCGTCTCTGGTCAACTTTTACGCCTGCCGGAAAAGACCATCCAGCGGTTGAGCGCCGCAGCGCGTCGCTCGCAGCCGCCGCAGGGCTTGAGGCCGACGGCGTAGGTGGCGCGCTTGATGACATCGCCGAGGCCCACGTCCTCGTCGCTCACGAACCCCGGAAGGCGCACGCGGTGAGGCCGTCGCTCACCCTTATCCACACCGGCATCGCTCTTCGCCTCTCTCTTTTTCATGACACTCTCCTGCCCCCATGAGTTGTCGCCAACGCCTGGTATGCCGCCCAGGCGTCCAGCAAAGGGGGTACGACTCCCGCGCGGCGCACCGCGACGGGCCGTGTGACAGCGTTCCTGACCTCCGCCGCAGTCGCGTTCGGGAACTCCGACCGGAGCAGCGCGACGGTGCCGGTCACGAACGGCGCGGCGGTGCTCGTCCCGCCGGAGGTGTGGTGTGTGCCGTCGGCCCCTATGCTCGTGACGCCGGCTCCGGGCGCGCCCAGTCCGCGCCGCCCGATGGAATGCCCGAGGTTTGAGAAACCGACGGGCCTGCCTCTCAGGTCATAGGCGGTGACGGGAATGACCCAGAGATGGCGCGTGATGGCGGAACTGCCCACGGTCCCCTGATTCCCGGCGGCCGCGACGACGATGACGCCGTGCCTCGCGGCGTGGTTGAGCGCCTCTTCTAAACTGCGCTCGCCTCTGGAAGAGGGTTGCACCAGCGCGGCGCTCAGATTGATGACGTGAGCGCCCGAGTTGACGCAATCAACGATTGCCGCTGCGAGTTCTTCCGGGGTCGCGCTCGGCATCGGGCTGTTCGCAGGGGTGGTCTCCGCGAAGATGGGCCGCACGAGCAGGGTGCAGTTCGGGCAGATGGCCGGGGCCGCGGAACCTCTCTTCGCGCAGAGGATGCCCGCCACGAACGTCCCGTGCATGCACGCGGCGCTGCCCGCGTGGGAGCAGGTGCCGCCGTGCGCCCCCTGTATCTCGCGGACCTTTGCGCCGGCCAGGTCGGGGTGGTCCGTCACCACCGGCCCGTCTATGAGACCGACAATCGTTTCGGCCCGGCCGTCCGCCAGTTGCATGAGTGGAGTGAGTTTTACAAGGTCGAGAGGGTCGAGGGCGTTCTGCGCGTGGAGATGGCGCGGACCCGTAACTGAAGATTGACCGGCCCCTGTGACGGACGAGATGTGCCTGAGAGGGCGCACGTTCTAATTCCCTTCGTGAGAAGAAAAAGTTAGATGGCGCGAGGTTCTGGTCCTCCTGCTGCCGAGGACGCATGCTGGTTCGTCGGGAATAAGCAATCGCGGCTTATATACCCCTTGCTGGCCCATGTCAACATAAATGTTGTGCCACAGTGCGTCGCCTTCCTTTGTCCTCGCCAATCCGAATAATGACTCTTACACAGCTTCTAAAATCACCTTCCCGACTTCGGACTTTGGACTTTGGACTTTGGACTAAGATAGAATCCTCGTTCCCGATAAAGTGAGGCGTTCGGGTTTTGTGTCCTCATCGTTCAGCCGTCTGATTCTCGGTACACAGGTGTTCGCTTCTTCCTCAGAAACAGGCCCGCGCCCCTCGCGCGCTTTCCGGCGCGCATTTTCGCGCTGCGCGTGGCTCTTAATCTCGGCCGCGCTCACGTTGACAATTGCCGGGGCGCAGACGCGCGGGTGGCAGTGGCAGAACCCCAGGCCGCAGGGCAACCCGATACACGCGATTCGCTTCGCCGCTGACAAAAAGCACGGCCTCGCCGTCGGGGCTGACGGCTCAATTCTGCGCACGGACGACGGCGGCTTCGACTGGGAGGTCCAGCGCTCGCCCGTCGTGACGACTCTCTACGGCCTCTACGTCAAAGACCGTAAGCGCGCCGTGGCCGTCGGCGCGCGCGGCGTCATCCTGACGACGAATGACGGCGGCGGCGACTGGAAGCTGAGGGCTTCGGGCACCAAGGACCATCTCTACGCCGTCACCTTCTCGGCTGCGGACCCCGAGCGCGGCTGGGCCGTCGGCACTTACGGCAGCGCCGTCGCCACCACCGACGGCGGCACGACCTGGAGCGCCATGCGTACGCCCGTGCGCACGCACCTTTACGGCGTCGCCTTCGCCAACAAGACGAACGGCGCGGCCGTCGGCGAACGCGGAACACTGCTG
>DATFCB010000123.1:0-2518 GCA_035253525.1 Pyrinomonadaceae bacterium
GGTCGAGACTGGGGGCCGCCCTGTCATCTGGCTCCACTGCGTCTCCGTCGGCGAGACTCAGGCCGCGCGCCCTTTGGCCCGCGCCATCCTCGAACGCTTCCCCTCGCACGCCCTCGTCGTCTCGACCACGACCGCCACGGGCCAGCGCGTCGCGCGCGAAGCCTTCCGCACGGACGCGGCGGCCGTCATCTACTTCCCCTTCGACTGGGCCTGGGCCGTCCGCCGCTCGCTCCGCAAGGTCAACCCCGCGGCCGTGCTCATCATGGAGACTGAGCTGTGGCCCGACTTCCTGCGCGAGTGCCGCCGGCGCGCGATCCCCGCGGCCGTCGTCAACGGCAGATTGTCTGAAAAATCCTTCCGCCGTTACCAGTTCGCACGCCGCTTCACCAGACGCATCGTGGGCGACCTGACACTGGCGCTCATGCAGACGGACGCGGACGCCGAACGCATGCGCGCCCTCGGCCTCGCTCCCGAACGCGTCTTCGTCCCGGGCAACGTCAAGTTCGACGGCGGCGACAGTGACGCTGACGGGCGTCAACTGACTGAAAGCCTGCGCGAGCGTTTTCGTTTCGACGGCGCGCGGCCCCTCGTCGTCGCCGCCAGCACGCACGCGCCCGAAGAGCGCATCGTCCTTGACGCCTTCAAACAGTTGCGGACAACACCGGGAAACGATCAAGTCCGACTGCTCATCGCGCCGCGACACCCAGAGCGCTTCGGTGAAGTAGCGGCGCTCCTGGAAGCCTCCGGCCTTCACTGGTCGCGCCGCTCGGCCGCACCCTCGCCGCTGGATACAGAGTGTGACGTGCTGCTCCTTGACTCGATTGGAGAACTTCGCGCCGTCTATCCTCTCGCGGAGATCGTCTTCGTCGGCGGGAGCATCGCGCCGAACGGCGGGCACAACATTCTTGAGCCGGCCGCCGCGGGAGTCTGCACCGTGACCGGCGCGCAGACCTTCAACTTCAAGGCCGTCGTGGAAGCCTTTCTTGAGGCCGGCGCGCTCGTGCAGCTTCCCACACTCTCCGAGAGCGAAGCGCCGGGCGCGCTCATGAACTCTCTGCGGGAATTGCTGGCGGACGACAATCGCAGGCGGGAATTGGCACAGAGAGCCCGCGCGGTGCTTGAGCAGAATCGCGGCGCGACCTCGCGCACAATCGAACTGCTCGCAAAGCTTTTCGCGGCCCCTTCGGACCCGGCGGCACGGCCCCATTCGGAAGGCGCGCGTGAGGCCGCGACGCACGTCTCCGCATGAAAGGCGCTTCCGGCATCATCCTCGCGCCGATGAGCGCGCTCTACAGCGCCTTCACGCGCGCGCGCCTCGCGCTCTATCGCCGCGGCGCGCTCCCCGTCCATAAAATCAGCCAGCCCGTCATCAGCGTCGGCAACATCACTGCGGGCGGCACGGGCAAGACGCCGCTCGTCGAGTGGGTCGCGCGTGCGGCAGCGCGCGAGGGCCGCAAGCCCTGTGTCCTGACAAGAGGCTACGGGCGCGAGAACTCCGGGCGGCGCGTCCTGGTCTCGGACGGCGAGCGCGTGCTCGCGGACGCGCGCGAGGGCGGCGACGAGCCTCGCCTGCTGGCGGAGAGTTTAACGGGAATCGCGGCAATCGTGAGCGACGCCGACCGCGTCAGCGCCGCACGCTGGGCCGCAGAGCATCTCAAGAGCGACCTTTTCATACTGGACGACGGCTTTCAGCACCTGCGCCTCGCGCGCGAGCTGGACATCGTCACGATTGACGCGACAAACCCTTGGGGCGGCGGGAGGCTGCTGCCGAGAGGCCGCCTGCGCGAACCGCTCAGGGGACTCGCGCGCGCGGACCTACTCATCCTCACGCGCACGGAGCAAACGCCGGACGTTGACTCGCTGCGCAAACGGGCCGAACGCCTGAGCGGCGGGCGTCCAGTCATCCTCTCCCGCACACGCACGAAGGCGATCAACCTACTTGAGGAAGCGATGATGAAAGGTAACGCTCTCGGAGTTCCTTCCCATCCCTCATCCCTCATCCCTCAGCCCTTCGCTGCTTTCTGTGCCATAGGGAACCCGGCCGCGTTCTTCGCTCACCTGCGCGCGGACGGATTCGTTCTCAATCACACAACGGCTTTCCCGGACCACCACGTCTACAAACAGGCGGACGTTGACGCGCTCATTGCCGAAGCGAGACGGCGGGGCGCGCTCGCGCTCGTGACGACGGCGAAGGACGCGGTCAAGCTGCGCTCGCTCGGTTTCGAATTGGCGTGTTACGTGTTGGAAATCGAACTCGCGTTCGATGAAGAAGAAAAACTGACGGGCATGCTCCGCGAAGCGCTGAGCAAGAGTTAATTCAAGGCAGTACGGGCGCGCCGGTAGTCGCGCCAGACGGTTTCGTAGTGCTGGGCGGAGGCAAGGTCGGCTTCGGCGTCGCTTCCTTCTTCGGCGTCGGCGGCGGAGGCGGAGGCTCGTCCGTGGGCTTGTCCGGCGTGGGCGTGTTGCGCGGCGGCGGAAGGTTCTGCTGATTACTGTTCTTCGTCGGGGACGGGCTGGG
>DATFCB010000124.1:0-9672 GCA_035253525.1 Pyrinomonadaceae bacterium
GGACGCGTCCAGGCTTTTGACCTATCGCGCGGCGGCCCTCAAGGATAACAACGACAAGCGCGCGGGCTACTACGCCGCGATGGCTAAGCTCTACGCCTCGGAGACGGCCAACCGCGTCTGCGCCGACGCCGTGCAGATTCACGGCGGCAACGGCTACTCTCGCGACTACCCGGTCGAGCGCATGTACCGCGACGCGCGTGTCACCACCATCTACGAAGGGACGAGCGAGATTCAACGAATCGTCATCTCAAGAGAAATCCTGAAAGGGTGATAAGTGATGAGTGATAAGTGATGAGTAAAAGAAGGACGGCTATTACTTATCACTTATCACTCATCACTTATCACTTGAATTATGTGATGAAAAGATTTTCGCCGCTACTGGCCCGGAACTTACTTTTGACGCTCGCGGCCCTGCTCTGCGCGTTCGCGTCCCCGTTCTCTCGCGCGGCTCTGGCGCAGAGCACAGCCTTTACGCCGGAGTGCGACGGCACGGACGATACGGCGAGGTTCACCGCTCTCATCTCGTCCATCGGCCCCAACACGGGCACGATTCGCTTGCCGTACAAGGCGGGGTCGCGCTGCGCGGTTGGTAAACTGACCATCCCCGCGAACGTCACTCTGGACAACTCGGACGGGACGGGCATCAAGGTCAACACGGGGCAGACGCTGACGCTCCTGGGGCCGCTCGTGAATCCGCAGGGGAAGCGGTTTTTCTACAACGCGCTGGCGGGACAGGGGACCGTCAATCTGGTCGGTAACACGAAAGTCAGGGCGGTCCACGTCGGCTGGTGGGGTGCCGCTGCGGACTCCGGCACGACGGACAACACCGCGCACTTTCAGGCGGCTCTGACCGCTGCGGGCACGGCTAAGGGCATTGATGTGGAGTTCGACAACACGGTCGGCGGGTACTACTCATTTTCGGGCCAAATTTCTTTGACCGGGCTCGCGCAGATGACTCTGAGAGGCGCAGGCTCGGGCCGTCAGGGCGGCGGCGCGGCCGGGAACATCCCGAACTCCGCTCGCACCGAACTGAGGTACACGGGCAAGGGGACTGAGTCGGCAATCGTCGGCGCGCCCGCGCGGGCAGTCACGTTCGAGGGGCTCGCCATCAGGTATTCGTCCCCGGCCTTCACGGGCGACCTCATCTCGTTCGACAATCCAGGGACGACCGGAGACATCTCGGCGCAGAACCGTGTTCAGGAGTGTTTGCTCGGCGGCGCGAGCGTGACGGCCGTCAACGCGCGCTCGCTCGTCCTCTTCAGGAATAACGTCGAAGGCGGTGTCAGGGATTCAGTCCTGACGAACGCGGTGCGCGGCGTCATAGGCCGCGGGAGTTTGGCCGACGGGACATCGGGCGCGGGCACAGCTTTTTCCAATGCCATCCTGATTCACAACAACCGCTTCCAGTTCCTCTCAGGCTACGCGATTGTGAACCCCGGCGCGCAGTGGGAGATAACGGGCAACGTCTTCGAGCCGGGCCGTGACAACAAGGGGAGGGCAATCACGACCGAAGACGCGGAGGTCAATGGCCGCTTCGCCCACAGCCTTGAGCACAAAGGCGTCACGATCACGGGCAACGGGTTCTGGGACGCGACCGGCGGCGGGACGTGGATAGCCATCCGCGGCTCGGGCTACTACATCGCCGGCAACTTCGTCACGCTCTACAACAACGGCGCGAAGGTGGACGGCAAGTTCGTCAAGCTTTACGGCGACGCAGCCAGAGGGACGCACGGGGTCGTCATCACGGGCAACGCGTTCGCGGGGGGCGTCAAGGGCGGCGCGGTAGCCAACGCGGACCTCTACCTTGACCAGTCGGACGCGACCGCAGTCAGCAACGTCATGTTCGAGGGCAACGGCGGGGTGGGCGGACCCGTCCCGAACCTGCCGAACGTCAGGAACAGCCCCGGCGCGCACGCGGCCGCCCCCGGCGTTTTAACGAACACAGCCGCCCTGGACTTCGGCTCAATCGCCGCCAACACGACTGCGGAGCTGACAATCACGCTGGCGGGCGTGAGTCCAGGGATGAGCGTGCAGGTCAGCCCCGAAGGCGCGCCGGAAGCGGGGCTGTTGTGGAGCGGCTACGTCTCGGCGGCCGGCACAGTGACCGTGCGGCTCGGCAACGTGACGAGCGGCGCGATTGACCCGGCATTAAGGACTTGGCGCGCGACCGTCATGAAGTAGTAGTAGAGGGAGTCATGCCTGACAGAAAAGACGCTTGGGAGTTGTTGTGCGAGTACACGAAGGGGGACAGCCTGCGCAAGCACGCGCTGGCGGTCGAGGCCGCGATGCGCGCGTGCGCGTCACGCTACGGCGGCGCGGACGCGGACGTGGACGAGTGGGGAATCACTGGGATGCTACACGATTTTGATTACGAGATGTTCCCGACGGCCGACGAGCATCCATATAAGGGCGCGACCATCATGTGCGGGCGCGGCTACCCCGACCGAATCATACGGGCGATTATGGGCCACGCGACTTACACCGGCGTGCCGCGCGACACGCAGATGGCGCGGGCGCTCTTTGCGACCGACGAGCTGTGCGGGTTCCTGGTCGCGTGCGCGCTCGTGCGCCCGAGTCGCAGCCTGGACGACATGGAAGTCTCGTCCGTCAAAAAGAAACTGAAGGACAAGGCGTTCGCGCGCACCGTCAACCGCGACGACATACGCCAGAGCGTCGAAGAGCTTGGCGTCGAGATGGACGAGCACATACGCTTCGTCATAGACGCCCTGCGCCCCATCCAGGAAGAGATCGGGCTCAACCGAATCGGGCAGTGACGGCGCTTGCGCGCCAGTCAGCCTTTCACTTATTCTGATAACCATCTCAGCCGACAAGAAACGAAAGGAAAAGTGATAAGTGATAGGTGATGAGTGATAAGTAAGAACCCAGCTTTTACTTATCACTCATCACTTATCGCTTATCACTCTAATATGGTTACGAGAAGCGCGCTGCTCTATTTGGCCCGGCACGAGGGCTTGAAGGATTTCGCAACGCGGTTTAGCCTTTTCAAGAAGATGACGACCCGCTTCGTCGCGGGCGAAGACATCGAAGAAGCCATCGCCGCCATCCGCGAGATCAACGCCAAGGGCGCAACTGCTTCCTTCGACCACCTCAACGAATCCGTCGCCAACGCTGCCGAAACCGAGGAGGAAGTCCGCGAATATTTGCGGATTCTCGAACGCATTGACGAGACGGGCATACGCTCGAATGTCTCCATCAAGCTGACGCAGTTCGGCCTGGAGATTGACCCCGAGTTGGCTTATAGAAACGCTCGGCAGGTCGTCGAGGACGCCGCGCGGCGCGGAAACTTCGTCCGCATTGACATGGAGTCGTCAGCGGTCACTCAGGTGACGATAGACATCTTCAAGCGCCTGCGCGCGGAGTTTGGCCTGAACGACGTAGGCATTGTCTTGCAGTCGTACCTGCGCCGCACCTACGACGACGTGCAAGACATCCTGAAAATCCCCGCGCGCATACGCATCTGCAAGGGCGCGTACAACGAGCCGCCCGAAGTCGCCTTCCCGGACAAGAAGGACACGGATGAAAACTACATACGCATCATGAAGGTGCTGCTCAAGTCGGGCATCTATCACGGCATCGCTACGCACGATCCCAAAATGATCGAGGCGACGACCAAGTACGCCAAGCAGGAGGGAATCGGGAAGGACACGTTCGAGTTCCAGATGCTCTACGGTGTCCGCCGCGACCTACAGGTGAAGCTCTCCCAGGCGGGCTACAACATGCGCGTCTATGTGCCCTACGGTAAACACTGGTATCCTTACTTCATGCGCCGCCTGGCTGAGCGCCCGGCGAACGTCTGGTTTGTCCTGAAAAATATGTTCAAAGGATAGAAGGGAAATGATGAACGATGAATGCGGAATGATGAATTAAAAGCCAATCGTCTTTAATTCATCATTCATCCTTCCGCATTCCGCATTCTAACTGATGGACGCGTCTTGGACATGGATTGTGTGGATGATTCTCGGCGTCGTGCTGATTGTCGCGGAGGTCTTTACGCCCGGCTTCGTCCTGCTCTGGTTCGGCGTCGGGGCGCTCGTCGCGGCGCTCGCCGGGATCGTCGGCATCACGAGTCTGCCGATACAATTCCTCATCTTCGCCTTCGTCTCGGTCGCGCTGACCGCGGCCTCGCGCACCATCTTCGTCAACTACTTCTCGCGCGAGAAAACGGGAAGCGACCTCAAGACGGGCGTGGACGCGCTGCCCGGAAAAGTTGGCACAGTCGTCTCGTCAAGCCAGGGCGCGCTCAACGAGGGGGCCGTCAAAGTCTTCGGCTCGACCTGGACGGCCTACCCCGCCGAGGGCGAAGAACCCCTCGAAGCCGGCGAGCGCGTCGAGGTCGAGCGCGTACAGGGAGCCAGCATCTACGTCCGCCGCATCCGCGAGAGCCGCGACTGGCGACAGCTTCAAGAATAAAAAATTCAAAATTAAAAATGCAAAATGGAAGACGAGGAGGATGCTCCCTGTCTTCCATTTTGCATTTTACCTTCTTAATTTTTCATTACTACGGCGTTGCCGTCATCGTAAAGCGGGCGGCGGGGACGACCGTCTGTAGGTCGTAGTTGGCAATCGTCAGGTCGGCGAGGCGCTGGCCTCTGAGCTTCGTGACGATGCGGAAGGGGAGCGTCAGGCAGCTCACCTTGCGGTAGTCCGAGCGGTCCTCTTCGATCATCACGGTGCTCCGGTTGCGGGTGACGATCTTGTCAATCAGGAACGTGCTCTTGTTGATCCAGTAGCGGACCGTGTCGTCCGAATTGAACCTGACTTCGACGACGTAGTTATTGCCCTGGTCGGGCTGGCGCGCAACCGCCAGTTGGCGCGCGATGGCGAGGTTGATGGTGTTAAAGCCCATCATCGCCCAGTGGCGCGAGGCCGTCACCTCGGAGACGCGAATCTCGCTCCCCAGGAGCATCCCGCCGCCCTGCGAGCCCGTGTAGACCAGGAAGGTCGGGCCGGCGTTCATCTGGGCGAGAGCGCCAAGCGGTGCGATGTCCAGGCGGCGGCGCATGTCGCGGTCCTGGTAGTCTGTGATTCCGACCTTGACCTCGACCGCACCGGCCAGCGCCGTTGCGCCGACACTGGCGAAAGCCGAGGCGTTGACAAAGCCCTCGGCGCGCGCGGTCACGTATTGCAGTCCCGCGAATTCAGTGCCCCCGTGGGCGACGCGTGTCACGGCCAGCAGCTCGCGGCCCGAAAGGTCGTCGGCCTGAGTGGTCTGCGTGGTGACGGGAATGGCGAGCAGGGCCGCGGCTATCAGGCCGGCCGCCAGCAGAAGCGTCCTTCTCTTCAGAAATTGTCGAAACATTGTGTGTGATCTCTCCTCGTAGGATGTCCGCGCGCGGGCGGCCCTGAAGTCCGTCGGACGGCCGCGCCGGGGGGTTATGGGTTTCCGGTCAACTACCCGTTGAAGATTGCAAAAGACTTGAGAAAGCAAGCGCGCTCATGAATTCCTGGGACTCGGCTGCGCCCGCTTGATCCGTTCAGGGCCAAATTTCATCCCCAGTCTATAACGCGTAATTTCGTGCGCCGTCGGTTAACCCAAAGCAGACGCCCGCGAAAATAAATTTTGCCCTGACGAACGGGACGGCCCCATGGACTCGCGCTTTCACGCAAAAGAGGCCGGGAAGATATTTGAATAGACGTTCAAAAATTTAGACGCGCCGGATGTTACTTTCGGCGGGCACGGTTGTCAATGTTGTCAATTGTCAGACAGGCGAGCGCGCGCGGGGCGCGTGGCTGCTCAGGGGTTGGGTTCGGTGGGCGGCTCAGTGTCGCCCAGGGTGCTATCTTCTTCCATCGGCGGCAGCTCGATGGTAATTCTCTCGGAGGCTGGCTCCTGTAGGTCGTCGCCCATGAAGCGGGCCAGGACGACCGTGATGTTGTCCTCGCCGCCGCGCTCGTTCGCCTCTTCGACCAGCGCGTTGCAGGCCGCGTGGAGGTCGCCGGCAGCCTCGTCAATTATCCGCCGCATGTCTTCGGCGCGCAGTTTCCCAGAGAGTCCGTCGCTACACAGGAGCAGGATGTCGCCGCGCCGTATGCGCAGGCGGCCCGTGACGGGCGTCAGCTCGCTTTGAGCGCCGAGGGCTTGGAGGATGACGTTGCGGAACATGTGCGTCTCGGCCTCGGCCTCGCTGATTTGGCCCACGTCCACGAGCTGCTGAACTAAGGATTGGTCTTTGGTCGCGAGCTTCACCTGCTGGCCGCGAATCATGTAGGCGCGGCTATCGCCGACCTGTACGAGGTCAAGAAGATCGCCCTTGATGGCCGCGCCCGTGAAGGTCGCGCCCATGCCGGCGCAGCGCGTGTCCTCCTGGCTGCGATGGTGAATCGCCAGGTTGGCGTAGACAGTAGCGTGGCGCAGGTAGTCCACGAGCGCCTTCTCGCTGTCGGTCCCGCCGGACGCCTCGTGCCCCTCGCCCTCGCTGCCGACGAGCATCTCGCGGACGGTTTCGACGGCCATGCGGCTCGCCACGTCGCCGGCGAGCGCACCGCCCATCCCGTCGGAGACGACCAGCACCATGCCCTTGTCGCCAAGATCAACGCGGCGCATCTCCTCGGGCGGCTCCGAGCCGTCCGAGCCGGTCCAAGCCTGCTCTGAGGTCAGGTCGAGGATGAGGAAATTGTCTTCGTTCCCACGCCGTACACGACCAACGTCGGATTTTGCGTGAATCTCTACAATCATAAAAGGTGATGAGTGATAAGTGATAAGTGATGAGTAAGAGCTTTCCTCTTATCCCTCATCACTTATCACTTATCACTATATCCTTTTCAACGCTTGATCTAAATCCTCAATGATGTCGTCCGTGTCTTCAACCCCGACCGAGATGCGGACCAGCCCGTCTGTGATCCCGAGGCGTTCGCGCGTCTCGGGCAGCACCGACGCGTGCGTCATCGTCGCCGGGTGCGAGATCAGAGTTTCCACACCGCCCAGGCTTTCCGCCAGCGTGCATAGCTTAACAGATTCCAGCACGGTGCGCGCAGCCTCTAACGAACCCACGTCGAAAGCCACCATCCCGCCGAAGCCCTTCTGCTGGCGTTTAGCCAAATCGTGCTGCCTGTGCGAGAGCGACCCAGGGTAATAAATCTTCTGCACCTTCGGGTGTTCTTCCAAAAACGCTGCCACGGCGCGGCCCGAGCGGTCGTGCTGCTCCATGCGCAGGGCCAGGGTCTTCGTCCCGCGCAAGACCAGCCACGAGTCGAAGGGCGACAGGATAGCGCCGACGCCATTTTGCACGAAACCGAGCCAGTTGGCATCCTCTTCGTTGTCGAGAACGACGACGCCGCCCACACCGTCCGAATGGCCGTTGAGGTATTTAGTCGTGGAATGCACCACGATGTCAACACCGAATTCCATAGGGCGTTGCAGGTAGGGCGACATGAAAGTGTTGTCGCAGACGACGCGCGCGCCTCTCGCGTGTGCCAAATCCGAGACGGCCTGAAGGTCCGTGATGATCATCACCGGGTTGGTCGGCGTCTCCAGAAAGACCATTCGCGTGTTCTCTTTGAACGCCTCCTCGACCTTCGTGATCTCAGACGTGTCCACGTAATCGAACTCGATGCCGTAGTTCGACAGTATCTTGCTGAAGAGGCGGTAGGTCCCGCCGTAAGTGTTGTCGGAGACGATGACGTGCTCGCCGGACTTGACGAGGCGAAGTGTCGAATCAATGGCGGCCATCCCCGAGGCGAAGGCGAAACCGAAGCGCGCGCCTTCGAGCGCGGCGATGTTGCGTTCGAGCGCCGCTCGCGTCGGGTTCTGCGTGCGCGCGTACTCGTAGCCCTTATGACGCCCCAGCCCGTCCTGCTGGTAAGTCGAGGTCTGGTAAATTGGCACAGTGACCGAGCCCGTCGCCTCGTCGGCCTCCTGCCCCGCGTGAATGGCTGTGGTTGCGAATCCCATAATAATCCAAGTGATAAGTGATAAGTGATAAGTGATGAGATAAAGTTTTTACTTGTCACTCATCACTCATCACTCGTCACTATTCAAAGATTCCCTGGCTCATGTAGCGTTCCGCGCCGTCGGGGAAGAGCGTGACGATGCGCTTGCCCGGCCCCATGCGTTCGGCGACGCGGTAGGCGGCCGCTGCGGCCGCGCCGCTTGAGCCTCCGCCGAGGACGCCTTCAGTTTCGGCGAGGCGGCGCGCGGTGGCGAAAGCCTCGTCGTCGTAAATCATCATGATCTCGTCGGCCAACTCAAGCTCGCAGTTCTTCGGGATGAACTGCGCCTGCCCGATGCCTTCGACCTTGTGGCATCCCGGCGGGCCGCCCCCCAGGATAGACCCTTCCGGCTCGACGAGCACGCAGAAGACTTCGGGGTAATGCTTCTTGACTACGCGGCTCACGCCCGTAAACGTCCCTGCGGTGCCAGCGCCGATGACGACCGCATCAATGCGGCCCCCGACCTGCGAGATGATTTCGCGCGCGGTCGTCTTCTCGTGGAAGCAGGGGTTCGCGGGGTTCTCGAACTGCTGCGGGATGAAGCTGTCTTTGATGTCCGCAGCCAACTCGCGCGCGCGGTCAATGGCCCCCTGCATCCCAGCCTCCTCCGTCACGTACTCGACCTCTCCGCCGAGGGCCTCCATCAGCGTCATCTTCTCGCGCGAGTAGCCCTCGGGCACGCAGAGGATGACGCGGTAGCCGCGCGCCACGCCGACCAGCGCCAGCCCGATGCCTGTGTTCCCCGCGGTCGGCTCGATGATGGTCGAGCCGGGTTTCAAGAGGCCGCGCTCCTCCGCGTCGAGGATCATGCCCAATGCGGCCCGGTCTTTCACACTGCCGCCCGGATTCATGTATTCAAGTTTGGCGTAAATATCCGCCAGCGGCGGTCTGGCAAAACGCGCGAGGTGTAGCAGCGGAGTGTTACCAACAAGCTCAATAATGTTCTCAGTCGTCCCCGGCGGCATTAAGTTTTATTACCAGTAAGAATCGCGAATAGAAAGAGCTTCAAAGCTAGGGAATCAGTGTGCGGGCATGGTAGCCCGCGCGGGGAAGGAAAGTCAAAAGCTAGTGAATGGTAACGGTGAGCGGGCGGGGGGCCGAGGCTCAGTCCACCGTCATTATTCCGGGCAGCGAGAAATACCAGTTGGAGTTCTGCCACCTCGCGCCGATGAACACACGGTCTTTGGCGCGGTCGCCGGCCCGCAGCACCTCCGCCTTCCCGAATATCTGGTACGTGTTGACCACGCTCACGCCGACGCCGCCCGCGCCTTCCACCTCTTCTTGCATCACGGTCGTTTCCGTCGGCGTAAACTTGAGCAGTCTAATCCCTACACCTTTCTGGTCGGCGCTCTCGCGGGCCTTGACGAACTCGGCCTTGCTCACGTCCTGGTCGTAGAGCAGGTCGTAAAGCTCGCCGTATTGCCCGGCGCGCTCGTGCTCCAGGTACGAGTTGAGTCTCTCCACGAGTTGTGCGCGTTGCGATTCCGGCACGGCTTTGAGCGCCCCTTCTTTGACAGTCTGCGAGAAGACAGGCGCGGCCGACAGGATTATCAGCAGAGCGCATCGCCACCCGTAAATGTAAAGCCTTCGCATGTGATCGCAGCGCCTCTCTCGCCGGCCGTAATGCTGAACGTAGAATCCTCGAAGAACCTGCCGGATTATGGCCCAGCTTTTAGTTGCGGCGAACGTGCGGGGAGATTGCCCCCGCCTTGAATAAAAGGC
>DATFCB010000125.1:0-3376 GCA_035253525.1 Pyrinomonadaceae bacterium
GCGTCATCTGGCGCGAGCAGACCTGGAAGACGAGCGGGCGTGCTTCGGCGGGTACGTGGGCCAGTTCCTCGACGCCCGCGTTGAAAAAACTGACGGCCGTCTCCACGTCGCCCATCGCGAGGCGTCTGCCCATCTCGCCCCAGGCGCGCAGGTCCGCGGCCTCTATGACGCGCGCGGCGCGCGGCGCGGCCCGCAGGAACTCTATGCTCGCGCGCAGGCTGACGCCCGCGATAGAGGCGCTGGTTTCGAGCGCGGCGCGTGCGGCGTCCACCGGCAGCGACCCCAACTCGCGCGCCAATCCCGCAATCGTGCGCCGCTCCGTCACGCTCTTGACCGAGCGCAAACGCTCCTGGAACTCGCCCTCGAACGGCGCGGCCTCTTCGTTCTGTCCTTCGTCTTCGTTCATCAGTTAAAAAGCGCTTCAAAAGCCCCCTCAACTTCTACGCGTCTTTGCGCCTTTGCGTGAAAAAAAATTAGCTCACTCACGCTGGAGGCGCATAGACGCAAAGGGTGTTGAGCCAAATCGAAGCTTAGAGAATTCAGGTCGAAAGGGCAATCAGCCATTGGGCGGTGAAGTAGGTGGAGAGGATGAGGAGTTGCGCGCTGCGGAAGCGGCCGCGAAATTTGTCGAGCGCGAGCGCGGAGTCGGACGCGATGAAGAGGATTGCGCCGAGAAAGGCCAGGAGGCTCCCGCCCTGTTCGGTTAGTAGTCTGCGACCCGCGGCCGTCCACCCCATCGCGAGTATCACCGCCATGTAAATCAAGACCGGCAGCTTCAGTTTTCCCAGATGGGGCCAGAGCACGCGCAGCATCAGGCAGCCGTAAAGCAGAAAAGGAACCAACGTCCAGAAGGAGAGCGCGCCCCCGCTCTCGCGCGTGAAAGCCGCGATGTAGAAGACGTGCGCGAAGAGGAAGCTGACCAGCCCCGGAATGAAGCGGTCCTCAGGCAGCATCAGAAAAATGTCACCCGCGAGCGAGAAGATGAGCCCGGCGATAATCGCCTGTCTGTAAAAAGGCGTGGTCGCGTGTTTCGCTTGGAACGCGATCAGGATGATGAGGACGACGGTCAAGGGCTTGAAGAGGTAGTGCGTCAGCCTGCGCTTTTGATACGCGGAGAGGATGGCTAGGACCGCTGAGGCGAAGGCTAGAATTGAGAGGACGGCCACGAGCATCACTCATCCCTCAGGCAGCGATTCTTGCGAAACCGAACGCGAGCAGCACGACGACCGCGTGCATCACGACGCCGACGATCACGCCCGCGCGCATCGTGCGTGCGTTCACGCTCCCTTTCGCGCGCAGCAATGTGAACAGGCCGAGCGGAACGTAAAGTAGTAGCCCTGAGATCACGCCGGGCGAGTATGACCATGTCGCGACGCTCGCGACGGCGTGAACGAGGCCGTTAATCAAAACGACTGTGCCAAAACTCACCAGCAGCCAGCGATAGGATTTCGTCGCGAGCACCAACACGACGCCGACCGACATCATCACCAACGCCCCGACGTTCCACGACAGGAAATTAGCCATCGAGCTTTCGACGCCCCAGAACCTGGCAATCCACGCGGGAAAGCCGCCCCAGTACTCCTCCGCGATGTGCGCGAGGTAGGTTAAGGGAAAAAGCCACGCCCAACTTCCGACAAAGCTATCTGCGCGCGGCGTGTCGGGTTCTGCTGTCATCAAAGTTTACTGGCGAACGTTGCTTCAACCTTGCAGCGCGTTTTAAATCACTGTCGTCACGATCTCGCGGATGCTGCGCTGCAACTCGCGGTCGTCCGTGATGGGCGAGCAGAGGGCGACCTCGGCGGCGGCGACGGGTGGGATGCCGCGCGCGATCATCTGCGCGGCGTAAATCAAAAGACGCGTCGAGACGCCTTCTTCGAGGCCGTGGCCGCGCAGGTTGCGGACCTTCTGGCCGATAAGAACCAGATCGCGCGCCGTCGGCTCGTCAACGCCGCCTTCACGCGCGACGATCTCGGTCTCCATCTCGGGCGGCGGGTAGTCGAATTCGAGCGCGACGAAGCGCTGGCGCGTTGACTGCTTCAAATCCTTGAGGATTGATTGGTAGCCCGGATTGTAAGAGACCACCAGCATGAAATCATCCGGCGCGTCGAGCACCGTGCCGCGCTTCTCAATCGGGAGACGGCGGCGGTCGTCCGTCAGCGGGTGTATGATGACGATGGTGTCCTTGCGCGCCTCCACGACTTCGTCCAGGTAGCAGATCGCGCCGTTTCTGACAGCGCGGGTCAGCGGCCCGTCGTGCCAGACAGTCTCCTCGCCTTCGAGCAGAAAGCGCCCGACCAGATCGGTCGCGGACAAGTCCTCGTGGCACGCGACCGTAATCAGCGGGCGCTCAAGCCGCCAGGCCATGTGCTCCACGAAGCGCGTCTTGCCGCTCCCCGTCGGGCCTTTGAGCATGACGGGCAGGCGCGCGGCGTAGGCCGCCTCGAACAACTCTACTTCGCGCGCGACGGCCAGGTAGTAGGGCTCTGCCGCGACGCGATACTCTTCGATGGCTCTTTCCATGATCACGAAATTTTAAGTTTGAAACTGGGCCGATTCTTACGAACTCTGAACAAAAACGGTCTGAGACGATGGCCGCATCTTAGCACTCTCGCGCCAAACGCGCAGCCGAAATGAACCCCTCGAATTTGATGAGCCGAGGGAGCGTCGCCTATAATGGCGGCCGGAAAGGACTCTTTTTATGCTCAAGTGCATACGTGGCAGCACCAACTGATAACTCGACCGGGAAGCCTTCGGAAAACTTATTGGGCCATACCGCCGGCGGGGTGGTCTTGGACATAGGGACCGGCGACGGACGCTTTGTGTACCAGTGTGCGCGGGCGGACCCGACGAAGTTCTTCATAGGCGTGGACGCGAGCGCCAAAGCGCTGGAGAAGATTTCCGAGAAGATTTACCGCAAGCCGGCGAAGGGCGGCCTGCCTAACGTCCTCTTCGTGCAGGCCGCGGTCGAAAACCTTCCAGCCGAACTCGACGGCGTCGCCGACGAGATTCACATACATTTCCCGTGGGGCAGTCTGCTGCGCGCCGTGGCGGCGGGCGACGCGGAAGTCCTCGCAAACCTGCGGCGCGTCTGCGCGCCCGGCTGCGTGCTCGAAGTCATCATCGGCGTGGACCCCGCGCGCGACCGAGCAGAGATAGAGCGCCTGGGGTTGCCGGAGCTTTCGCCCCTTTACCTCAAATCAATTTTGGCACAAAAGTATAACGCCGCCGGGTTCGACGTGACGGAGACGGGTGCTCTCTCGCAGGCGGACTGGTCGCAACTTCAAACCTCCTGGGCGCGCAGGCTTCAGGGCAACACGGAGCGCGCGGTCGTCTACCTCATAGCACAAGCGGTTGAATAAGACTTTCTTCCTTTGCG
>DATFCB010000126.1:0-2249 GCA_035253525.1 Pyrinomonadaceae bacterium
GTCTCCAGAGCGCGACGACGAACAGCGCCAGCGCCAGCAGGGCTCCGAGCGAGGCCGCGAAAACAATCTGCAAATTAGTCATTGCCTGAAAAGCGAAAACTCCGTTCGGCTGGAAGCGCATTCTAACATAAGGCAAAAGGAAAAAGGTAAAAGGAAAAAGTAAGAACGAAGAACGAGTCTTTCGTCTTCCCTTTTGCCTTTTACCTTTTGCCTTTTGCCTTTACCTGCTCCCCGTCTCGACCTGGCGTTGGAGGGCTATGGCCTCTTGGTTGTTGGGGTCGATCTGGATGGCGCTGCGCGCGTAGGAGAGCGCCTGCGCGCGGTCGCCCAGCTCAAGGAAGATGCGCCCCAGTAGGATGTGCGCGTCAATCGTCCGAGACTCCCAGAAGATGGCCGTCTTGAGCGCGCTGATGGCTGCCTGCTGGTCGCCTAAGCGCTGGTTGATGCGCCCTATCAGGAGGAAGGCTTCGGCGCTCGTCGGTTCAAGCGTGAGCACACGGCGCAGTAGCTGTAGTGCTTCCTCGTCGTGCCCTTCCTGGTAGAGCTTTTGGGCCTGCGACAGAAATTCCTCCGGGCTGCCGGAAGCCGTGACGATCTCTCCGTCCGGGGGCTGCTGCGTTTGCACGTCGCTGCGGTTGAAGGGCCGCAGACGTACGGCCACGTTCGACGTGGTCTGCGACTTCTGCCACTCGGTCTGCCACCTGGCGTAAGACGGGAGGAAGCGGCGTGCCTGGTCGTCAGCCGCCGTGGCTTGATCCGTTTGGCCCGTTTGTTCGAGCGACTTGGCTAGCAGAAAGTAGGACTGCCCGTCGCGCGGGTCGGCGGCGATGATGGGCCGCAGTTGCTCGGCGGCCTCGGCGTACTTGCCCGCGAGAAAGAGCGCGTAGGCGTAGTTGAAGCGCACGATTGAGTCGTCGGCCGAGGAGGAGTCGGCCGCGCGCTTGAGGAATCTAGTCCCCTGCGCGAGCATTTCGGTGCGCTCCTTCGCGTCCTTCTCGTCGCGCGCCGCTTTGACTGAGAGCGCGCCCGCGTTGTTGACGACGCTCGTCAGCGGCGTCTTGGAGTTCTCGGGCGTGAGCGGCATCAGCGCGTCGAGCGCGGCACGCTCGTCGCCCAGCTTGTCGTAAGCCAGCGCCGCGTGGAAGGCCGCCTCCGTGTAGTGCGGGTCTTCCTTCTGGAGCCGCGTGAAATACTCGGCGGCCTGCTTCCAATCCTGTTCCTGAAAGTAGAACTGGCCCAGCTCGAAGGCCGCCTCCGGGTAAACGGCCCCGCCCTTCTCGTCCGAATAAATCTTCAGCGCGTTCCGAAGGTAGTTGACGCGCTTCTCCTTGTCGTCCGTCTGGATGCCTTTCAGGTAAGTCTCGAAGGCGACTTGCGGGACTTTGGTCGCGCGGGCGATCAGTTCGTTGCGCGTGAAGGGGAACGCCTTGTCGCGCGCGTAGAGCACGTCGTAGGCGAGCCGCCCCTGCATCCTCTGCAACTGCGTCAGCGGGTCCGCGAAGTCGAAGACGCGCGAGGCCCAGCGGCCGTCCGGCATCACCTCGCCCATCAAGCGCCCCTCGTTGACCTTGATGACGCGAGCCGTGCCCAGAAGCGCGGCTGCGGTTTTGTCCTCGCCCGCAGTGGTGACGCTGTAAGTGCCGAGCACGATCATCGTCGCGTTGGCGGCGCGCGCGAGACGTATGGCTGTGGCGAGCGACGGAATGGTCGTCAGCGGGAGCCCGAGGCGCTGGTAAGCCAGCTCGCGCTCGTCGTTCGAGAGGACGACGAGGCCGGGAACTTTGAGCAGGTCGGCCAGAGAATTGGCGAAGCTCTCGCCGACCCAGTTGTACTCGGGCAAGTTCGAGGAGGTGTTCTCGAACGGCAGAATCATCACCACGTCCTTGGCGGCGGCGGTCTGCGCGGCCACTTTCGATGGGCCGAAAATAACGGGCTGGATAAAGAGCAGGGCCGCGAGCGCGGCGCACACGAAAACGGATCTTCTCAGCATGAATAATACCTTCATAAATCCACGGAGCCGCCCCGCGCGACTCCTCGAAAAAGTCAGTTTGCCACACAAAAGAGGGCGCGCACAAACAGCGGCGCGGCCCTCAAATCAGATGCGGCTTCATCAATCCCGGTTGGACTTAGACGATTACGGAATGCGGACTAAAAGAGAGGCGATAAGTCTTTCTTTGCGCCTCCACCGCCTCCAGCGTGAGTGATTTAGGTTTTTTCACGCTGGAGGCGCGAAGACGCAAAGGGGTTGA
>DATFCB010000127.1:0-6607 GCA_035253525.1 Pyrinomonadaceae bacterium
GACTATCCTGAGCCCCGGCATCACGGTCCCTGTGACTTACACGACCGCGCCCGTCTACCTGCCGGACGCGCCGTTCATCAACCGGCTGTGGGGCGATTCGAGCTTCACGAGCTTTGTGGTCGGTGCCAAGTGGAGATTCACGGGGCCGCGCAATCCGCTCGGCGTCGGCATCATCCCGTTCTATCGCTGGTATCCGGACCAGGCTGATGACTTCTCGGGCTTCAACCAGTTGCAGCGCGGCGCAAGCCCTGGCGGCAACCTTGGCGACTTCGGTCTCGTCCTTTTCGTGGACGGACGCCTGAGCCGCTCGGTCAACGTCTCGGCCAACCTGGGCTACATCCTGAACTCCAACCCGAAGGGCAACTTCCCCTCGGGCGAGTTCACGCTCCTTGATCGCCCGGACGAGTTCCTCGGCGGCATCGCGTTCGACTTCCCGATCAACAAGTACATCCAGCCCGTCTTGGAGCTGCGCTCGACGCAGTACGTCGGCGGTCGCACGCCGAACTCGTTCGAGAACAGCCCGGTCGAGGGTCTCGCCGGCGTCAAACTCTACCCGCGCCGGTGGATGGGCTTCGGGTTAGCCTACCGCATGCACATCAACCAGCAGGACCGCTCGCTGTTTGAGGGCAACGACTTCAACCCGACCGTGCAGCAGACGACCAACGTCTTCGTGCCGGGCCGTGGCATCGTGGTTGTGCCGGCGACGCAGGTTTCGGCGACGACCGGCGGGTTCCCGCGCGGCTTCGTCGAGTCGGATGACGCCAACGGCTTCATCGGCCAGTTCTGGATCGGTCGGCGCAATCCGCGTACGCCCGAGTTCCTGCCGAACCAGCCGCCGACCGTGACGCTCTCGGCCTCGAACGGCACGATCACGCTGCCGTGCCCGCCGGGATATATCTCAGACACGTGCACCCCGACTGCTGACCGCACGGTTCAGCTTTCGGCCAATGCGACTGACCCGGACGGCGATACGTTGCTCTACACGTACACGACCACGGGCGGCCGCGTGACGGGCGACGGTGCGAACGTCTCCTGGGACCTCTCGGGCGTTCAGCCCGGAACCTACACGGCGACTGTGGAAGTTGACGACGGCTGCGGCTGCGTGGCCTTCTCTTCGACGACCGTGACGATTGCCGATTGCACCGGCTGCCGTCCGCCGTGTCCGACGCTTTCGATCTCTTGCCCGACGGGCGAGATTACTCAGGGCACGCCGGCGACGGTGAGCGTCAACGTCTCGGGCGGCGACCCGAACGCCAGCATCACCTACAACTGGACGGTCTCGGCCGGCACGATTACCGGCGGCCAGGGCACGCCCTCGATCACCGTTGACACGTCTGGCCTTGGCGGACAGACCGTGACCGCGACGGTCGAACTCGGCGGCCTGCCGCCCGAGTGCGACAGGACCGAGTCCTGCTCGTTCCAGATTGCTCTACCTGCCATTCCGCCGGCTCGCAAGTTTGACGAGTACACAGACCTTCGCTTCAACGATGAGAAGGCGCGTCTCGACAACTTCGCGATTGCGTTGCAGGGTGAGCCTGGCGCTCAGGGCTACTACGTCATCTTCGGCTCGTGCGAAGGTGAGGCAGACCAGCGCTCGGCGCGTGCGGTTGACTACCTGGTCAACAACCGCGGTATTGAACGCAGCCGCATCACCGTCGTCAACGGTGGCTGCCGCGAGCAACTGACCGTGGAGCTGTGGATCAGGCCGACGGGTGCGGCTGAGCCGACTCCGTCCAACAGCGCGACCGTGTCGCCTTGCCCGGAATGCCGTAGGCCATATCGCGGGCGCGGAAGGCGTCGTGGCGGCCGCCGCCGTGGCGAGGAATAAACCGTAACGCTCGCGTCTCCCTTTAACGTGAGGCGCGCGCCTTAACCAAGACGCGGGCGATGTTTCTCCCCAAAAGAGAAGCGTCGCCCGCTTCGTTTTGAGCCGGCCCCGCGCGGCCCCATAGCTTTGGCAATACAACCGCGCTTTCCGCGTCCCGCATCCTAACCCGCGCTTGCGCGTGCCCAGACGGGTGGCGGCGAGCGTCCCCTATAATTTATAATCGCGGCGATTGCCCCCGGAGGAATCGGCAACTTTCAATCTTGAGGCAGAGATAACACCGATGACGACCCGACTCATGAAACGCTCTCTCTTGTTCTTCACTCTTTTGGCACTGGTCGCCCCCGCGTTCGTTGGCAGCGTCAGGGTTCAGGCCGTGGGCGGCGAAAACGAAGGCTCGGCGGCCGACCCGCAGTACTTGATGGACTGGCACATCACGGGGCCGACGGGCGGTGACGTGCGCGCGCTCGTCGTTGACCCGAGCGACCCATCGCGCTTCTACTTCGGCACGCTCGACGGGCAGATTTACACCTCGACCGACGGCGGGCAGAACTGGCGGCTGCTGCACAACTTCAACCGCCCGAAGCTCTTCATGGATCACATCATCGTTGACCCGCGCGACCCGCGCGTCCTCTACGTCGCGACCCATCGCCACAAGGAGCCGGGCGGCTTCTTCAAGTCTACGGACGGCGGCCGGACCTGGAAGGAATCACCGGAGCTGCGCGAGGAGGCTCTACACTCGCTGACCCAGTCGTCCAAGAACCCGAACATGCTCGTGGCGGGGACGAATCGCGGCGTTTACCGCTCACTCGACGCGGGCGAGAGTTGGGAGAAGTTCAACACCTCGGCCACGCCCGGCCTCATCAACGTCGAGTCGCTGGTGGTTGACCCGCGCAACACGGACGTGATTTACGCGGGCACGTGGTACCTGCCATACAAGACGACCGACGGCGGCCGGACCTGGTTCAGCATCAAGAACGGCATCATTGACGATTCGGACATCTTCGCCATTGACATAGACCCACGCGACCCCGAGCACGTCATCGCCTCGGCTTGCAGCGGTATCTACGAGACGAAGAACGCGGGCTCTAGCTGGCGTAAGGTGCAGGGCATCCCTTCACAGTCGCGCCGCACGCGCGCCATCTTGCAGCACCCTTCGATTGGGGGCATCGTCTTCGCCGGCACGACCGAGGGTTTCTGGCGTTCGGCCAACGGCGGCGACTCCTGGATGCTGACCACCTCCAAGCAGCTAGAGATTAATTCCATCGCGGTCCACCCGAGCAGGCCGCAAGACATTTACATCGGCACGAACAACTACGGCGTGATGGTCTCGCGCGATGGCGGGAAGAATTTCGTCCCGACCAACGGCGGCTACAGCGGCCGCTTCGCCAACGCCATTCTCGCCGACCGCGAGAGGCCCGGACGCATCTACGCGACGACCATCAACACGACCACCGGCGGCGGCTTCTTCTTCATCAGTAACGACAACGGCCAGACGTGGCAGCCCTCGATGCGCAACCTCAAGGAGAACCGCCTCATCAGCTACGCCATCTTGCAGGACGAGCGCGACGGCAACGTCATTTATCTGGGAACGAACTACGGCGTCTATCGCTCAACCGACCGCGGCGCTTCCTGGTCCCCGCTCGGCGCGCCGAAGGACGGACCGGGGAGTAAGACCAAGAGGCCGAAGGCGACCCGCAGGGGCAGGGGGGCAGCGGCGTCAACTTCGCGCCCCTCGTCAGCGCGCGCTCAGGGGCCGGACGACATGGTCCGCCGAGCGCAGGAAGCCCTTAACGCCGCGGGCTACAACGTCGGCGCGCCGGACGGCCACGCCGGCACGCGCACCGTCTCGGCGATTCGCGGTTACCAGGCCGACCGTGGGATTCCGATTTCGGGCAAGCTGGACGACGCGACGCTGACGGCGCTCGGCCTCGCGGGCGGCGTGCAGACTTCGACGCCTTCTACGCAACTGCCGTCTCCTGCCGTCTTCCTGACGGACATCGTCAACGCGCTCGCGCCCACCTGGGACGAGCAGGGAAGGCCCGGAGTCCTGGCCGCGACCAACGCGGGGCTCTATCGCACGTTTGACCCCTCGCAGGGTTGGGAGAAGCTCAACTTCGGCGGCGGCCTCGACCAGCGCACGACCACCGTTTCGACCACGCTGCAAAACCAGAGCACCATCTACGTCGGCACGGCCACTTCCGGCGTGCTCGTCTCGCGCGACGCGGGGCGGACGTGGCGTCAGGTTCCGGGCGTCCCGACGACCGCGCCCATCTCGACCATCGTGCTGGACAAACAGCGCTCGGCCTACATCTACGTCGGGACGAAGCAGACGCTCTACTATTCGCACGACGGCGGCGAGCGCTGGATACGCCGCGGCGGCAACCTGCCCTACGGCGACTACGCGGCCATCCTCGTCAACCCGCAGAACCCGAACGAGATTTTCGTCGGCAATGCCTTCCAGAACCAGGGCGGGGGCGCGACGACCGTCAACAGCGGCGGCATCTACCGCTCGACCGACGCCGGGCTGACCTGGATGCGTATTGACCCGCGCGACGTGCGCCTGCCGAGCCAGCGCATTTGGGCACTGGCCTTCGATGCCGGCAACTCCAACCGCATCTTCGTCGGCTCGCACTCCGCCGGCGTCTACGTCGCCGAGCGCAACGGCAGCACGGCCACAAACACTGGTCAGTAGTCAGTGGTCGGCGGTCAGTAAACAGTAAGAAGAAGGCGGCCGAGTGTGATTAGCTCGGCCGCCTTCTTCTCTTTTGCCTTTAACCGACCGCTGACCACAGACCACCGACTACTGTCTTGCGCCTTGACATGCGCTCGTTTCGGCGTGTACATTTCCGCCCTACCCGGTCAAGCGGCTGGTGATAAGAAGTCGGAGCAGAAGGGTGACTACGGGCACGACGGAAATCGAAACGATCATTAACCTCCTTTTCCTAATCTCAACGGCTCGCATCCCCCTCACCACAGCTCGCTAATCCGACCAAGTCACCGGAGAAACTTTAGGCAAGTCGCTCGACCGCGCGCTGCCCGCGAATATGTTTGGTGCGCGGACTGAGGAAGAAAAGAACCGGGATGGCACGCGAACCTTCGGGACGCGTTGCAACTTTGAGGAGGAGTCTGAGTAAGAATCCGCATGTCCACTGAAGAAACCAAGCCGGCCGACGGCGAGGTGCAAGACAATCAACCATCCATCGGCGAGGCGGCAACGCCCACGCCGCAACCGAATAATCAGCAGGGCGCGGGCGCGCAGGCCGCAACCGCACCTTCGAAGCCACCCGCCCCGGAGACTGCTGCTCCCGCTCCGCCATCGCCGCCTGCGGCCGCAGAGGACGAGGAGGAAGAATCGCGCTCGGACTTCGGCGCGCTGCTCGACCAGTTCGAGCAGGAGCAGGCCGGCTTCCAGGAAGGCGAGGTCGTGCGCGGCACGGTCGTCGGCATCACGGAGCGCGGCGTCGTGATTGATTTCGGTTACAAGTCCGAAGGCATCGTCAACCAGGCCGAGTTCATGGACGGCGGCGAGTTGACGGTCAAGCCCGGCGACGAG
Organism: Pyrinomonadaceae bacterium; assembly: GCA_035253525.1. Taxonomy (GTDB): domain Bacteria; phylum Acidobacteriota; class Blastocatellia; order Pyrinomonadales; family Pyrinomonadaceae; genus QHXM01. Next base: position 5,382 of record DATFCB010000127.1, read on the forward strand.
GTCGAAGTGCTCGTCAAGAGCATGGAGACGAGCGAGGGCTTCCCCGTTCTGTCTCGCGCCGACGCCGTGCGGATGAAAGCCTGGGACGAGCTTGAGAAGGCTTACGCCGCCGGCACACCCGTCAAGGGGCGCATCACCGAGCGCATCAAGGGCGGCCTGCGCGTTGACATTGACGGCATCCCGGCCTTCCTGCCTGGCTCTCAGGTTGACACGCGCCCCGTGCGCAACCTCGACTCTCTGCGCAACCAGGAGATAGAGGCCAAGGTCATCAAGCTCAACCGCAAGCGCTCGAACGTCGTGCTTTCCAGGAAGGCCGTCATAGAGGAGCAGAACGCCGGCAAGAAGGGCCAGACGCTCGACCAGATAGAGGAAGACATCATCGTCGAGGGCCAGATTAAGAACCTGACCGACTACGGCGCTTTCGTTGACCTCGGCGGCATTGACGGCCTCCTGCACGTCACGGACATGTCTTGGGGCCGCCTGCAAAATCCCGCCGAGCTTTTCAAGGTCGGCGACAACGTGCAGGTCAAAGTCCTGAAGTTCGACCGTGACCGCGAGCGCGTGAGCCTCGGCTACAAGCAACTCTTGCCCGACCCTTGGAGCAGCATTGACGAACGCTACCCGATTGGGCGGCGTCTGCGCGGCAAGGTTGCCAGCGTTGCCGATTACGGCGCGTTCATAGAGCTTGAGCCGGGTGTGGAAGGTCTCGTGCACGTCTCCGAGATGAGCTGGTCGAAGCGCGTCAAGCACCCGTCGAAGCTCGTCAATCCGGGCGACGACGTGGACGTTGAAGTCCTCAGCGTTGACCCGAAGGCGCGGCGCATCAGTTTGGGGATGAAGCAGGTGCAGGCCAACCCGTGGCAGACCTTGAAGGAGCGCTACCAGATAGGCTCGCGCGTCTCGGGAAGGGTTCGCAACCTGACGGACTTCGGCGCGTTCATCGAAGTCGAGGACGGTGTGGACGGGCTCGTGCACGTTTCGGACATCTCCTGGGCCAAGCGCATCAAGCACCCCGGCGAAGTCCTGAAGAAGGGGCAGGAGATAGAGGCCGTCATCACCAGCATTGACGCGGAGAACCGCAGGCTCTCGCTCTCGATCAAAGACCTTGAGCCGAACGCCTGGGAGCGCTTCGTCACGGAGCACAAGCCGGGCGATGTCGTGAAGGGCAAGATCGCGCGCTTCGCCAACTTCGGGGCCTTCGTCGAGTTGGGCGATAACCTCGAAGG
>DATFCB010000128.1:0-2172 GCA_035253525.1 Pyrinomonadaceae bacterium
TCCTCTTCTACGTCTACCCGCTCAAGTTCCTCTGGACCCTTCTGGTCAACCTCGTGCTCGGCTTTCCCCAGAGCGGCGGCACGCAAGCGGGGACGCCCGTGCCGCCAATCGAGGTCCACCAAATCCCGACCCTGCTCGGCATCTTCGGTGCGGGCTACGTTACTATTTCCCTCATCTTCGCGCTGCTCTATTACCACGCCTACCGCAAGCGCGCGCAACTTGATTTGAACGAGTTGGAGATTCACGACACGTGGAACAACATCTCGGAGAACCTGCTCAACGTCCTGGTCGGGGTGCTCTCAATCGTCCTCGCCTTCGTCACGAGAAGCGGGATGGCGGGGATGGTCTACTGGCTCATAGGCCCCGTCCAATACGTCAACGGCATGGTGATGGGCAAGCGCCGTAAGAGAATCGAGGAGCGCATGGAGGCCGAGGCGCGCGCCGATGCTCCCGCGTAAAGTGTCTGGGCCTACTCGCGCCGCCAAGCAGAGAGCGGTCTGCCGGTTCCGCCGCGCCTGTGCATGACGATTTCCGCGAGGATAGCGAGCGCGACCTCCTCAGGTGAGACCGCGCCGATGTCCAAACCGACGGGCGCTCTGATTTCACGCAGGAACGCTTCGTCCACGCCCGCCTCGCGCAGCCGTTCAAGCACGATGTTCGTCCGCCGCTTACTCCCGATTAGCCCGACGTAATCAGCGCGCGCGCTCATCACCGCGCGCATACACTCTTCGTCCTCGTTGTGACCGCGCGTGACGACCGCCACGGCGACGCCGCGCCCTGAGCCGACGCACGCGCGCACGGCGTCGGTCCAGTTTTCGGCGGCGATTAGCTCAACATCTTCTTCGGGGAAACGCTCGCGCGAGACGAAAGCGGCGCGGTCGTCAATCAACGTGGCGCGGTAGCCGATGAGGTGAGCGAGGCGCGCGAGCGACGCCCCGACGTGGCCCGCGCCGCAAATGATAAGGCGCGGCTCGGGTTCTATGCGCTCGAACATGACGCGCCCGCCCGCCATCAAGTCCTGCGCGCCTGGCAATTCTTCAGTCTTGAAAGTACGCGCCTCGGCGCGCGAGTCGAGGAAGGTCTGTGCGTATGAAGCGACCGCTTCCTCGAGCCGCGCGTCGCCGAGGCCGCCCGTGCGCTCGCCCGCTTCGTCAACGAGCAGTTTCAGGCCGATGCCGGCGGACGCGGCGACGAGTGTGGCGAGCGCGGCCGTTGAGTTACGTTCGAGGATGCGCGCGACCGCACGTGCGATGAGCGAAGACTGTTTGGACGGGTCGTGCATCCACCAACGTGTCGCGCGCCGCGCGCGGAAGAACCTATTTCACTTCACGCTCTTTCGGCGCGGGCGATTTAACGAGTCCGATGGCGGCGGCCGCGCGCCGCAGGAGCCACATGGGGCCGACGATCAGGTAGGCCGGGTTCTTGAAGAACGCGGGCTGATTGCCCTCAATCGCGTGGCCGACGAACTGTAGAATCCAACCGACGATGAAGAGCGCGAGCGCCCATTTCCAGTTGAAGAAGAAGAGCGGCAGGCTCACGACGATCATCGGGATGCCGATGCTGTGCGAGAGCTTGTTCAAAGGGTGCTGGTGCTTCTCCTTGTAATTCTCCATGAATGACGTAGGCATAAACACCTCCTGAAGAAGTGATAAGTGATAAGTGATAAGCAAAACCACTTGTCTTAAACTTATCACTTATCACTTATCACTTATCACTATTTTTACCGTTCCACACGTCAATAAAAATCTCCATCGTGCCGCCGCAGACCATGCCCTCTTCGCTGGCCTCGTCGGCCGTCAGGCTGAACTGGTGCAGGCGCGGACGGCCGCCGCGCAGGGCTTCGCGCGCCTCGGCCCAGACTTCGGCCTCTATGCAGCCGCCGCCGACGGTGCCCGCCACCTCGCCGTTCTCGAAGAAGAGCATCTTCGCGCCGCGCCGCTGCGGCGTCGAGCCGCGCGTGTGCGCCACGGTCGCCACCACCACGCGCTCGCCGCGCGCCGCCGCCTCGCCGATTAAACGATAGAGTTCTGCCTGAGCAATTGTCCCCATAACGGAAACGCGGAACGCGGAACGCGGAACGATGAACTGTAAAGCTTTTGTCTTTCGTTCATCGTTCATCGTTCCGCGTTCATCGTTTATTTCGGCGGTTCCGGCGTGCTCGCGGGCGTGGGC
>DATFCB010000129.1:0-6250 GCA_035253525.1 Pyrinomonadaceae bacterium
TCAACCCCTTTGCGGCCTTCTTGGCGGCTTTGCGCCTTTGCGTGAAATTCTTCCGCCGTTAGCGGAAGGCGGTCATCGAGACGCCCCGGTTCAGAATGATGTCGAACTCCGTGCCGGGATTGACCTGCGCCTCCTCGCCCTTCTTTACCAGGCCGCGCGCGGCCCCGATTACTCCACCCGTCACCGCGCCGGCCGCGCCGTTGAAGATTCCCCCGACCACTGCGCCGCGGCCTATGAATCTGGCGTTGCGCTTCTTTGAGGATTTACCCTTGATCTCTCCCTCGTTGTCAGCGCTGTCGGAGGCGGCCAGCGAGCCGTTGATTGCGTACTGCTTCCCGTTGGGCGTTTCGAGGGACGCGAAGGTCACGTTGATGCTCCCCGCCTGGCTCTTGCGGCCGGCGCGCTCGACGTGCGTGACGCTGCCAGCGACGATGCTGCCCGCCGGAATCACCTCGACGCCGCGCACGTACACAGGGGTCACGACAGTCGAAGTGAACGCGTCGCCGACCCGTGCGTCCTTTGAACTCAATTTTTCGTTCAGCCTCAGACGGATGACCGTCTCCGCCGTCACAACGTACTGGGGCGGCTTTCGCCGCTTCTGGCCGGGCGCGGCGGGCGCTACGGCGGCGAGCACACACGCCACAGCCAGAGCGCAGAGGGCCGACCTCTCGAATATCCCTCTCACCGGAAACATAAATAATCCTCCTTACGGGCGCGCGGCTCTGTGAAGTGCGGCGTCACTATAGCGTGAGCGGCTCGGCGGGAAACCCTGTCAAAAGTACCAGTATCCGATGGCTCTCCTGAGCGGTACACTCGGCCGGGCGTAAGCTCCGCCTGTAACTTTCATCGAGGAGACCGGGCCATGAAATTCGGCAAAGTTTTGATTCTGCTCGCCGCCTTATTCCTCACACACACCTTCACCGTCCTCGCGCAAGGTGGGGCGAGCGCCGCTCAAACCGCTGAGAACCTGCGCGCGCAGTTGCGGGACGTAGAGGCCGAGGAAGCAGAGTTTCGGCACCGCGAGCAGCAGTTGGAGTGGGAGTCCAGGCCGGAGAACATAGAGCGTTATTACTCGGCCACGGGCACGACGCGGCCGGAAGAGTTGCGCGAGCATCGCCGCCGCCAGCTCCAGAATGAGAAAGAGTTCGTGAGCGAGAGGCTCGCGCAACTGTCCGCGAGCCGGGTGCGGCTTGAGACTGCCGTCAGCGCCGCCGACGCGCAGGCTTACACCGAGAGCGCGCAAGTGAACTCGTTTGACCAGGCGTTGGTGTCGCCGTTTCTCGCCAACACCTCCCTGCTGGCAGGTGTTCTGGCCTTGAGCGTCACGGCCGGCGTGTTGACGCTCGGCGTGGTCGTTCACAGGCGGCGACGCGTTAGAACTTCCACCCTAAAGAGGTGCTGACGCTCAGGTCGTTCTTGTCGGCCCTGACGGGCGGCTTGCTGTCGAAGTTTTCATAAAAGTGAAAACCCCAGTAGAGGTCTTTGTAAAGCTGTATGCGCAGGTCGGATTTGAACTGCATCCTCGTGCGACCCGGCGTCGTGAGGCTCGGGTAGACCGACAGGCGCGAACTGATGTCCGTGGTCTTGAAGCGGAAGGTGTTGAAATCAAGGCCGGCCAGGGCGTCGGCGTTGGTTGTTTGAGGCTGGCCCGTCTGCGCCGAGTAGTTCTCGCGCGTCCCGGCCAGCCCGCCGAAAACAGAGATGCTGGTCCGCTCCGTTTGCAGTAGGTTGCGGCCGATTAATCCCCCGACGGTCGTCCGCAGCGTGAGGCTCTGCTGGTCGCTGCGCAGCAGGTCGAAGAGGCCGCCGGTGTACCACCTTGGCGACAACTGCTTGCGGTAATCAAAGGTGAACTGGTTGCGGCGGTTGCTCGTCCCCTTAGGCTGGCCGCTGAAGACGGAGTCCACGCTGGCCGTCAGGGCGTGAGACCCCTTGCGGTAGGTCGCGGACGCAGAGAACTCCGTCTGGTACTGGTCGTTTCCGCTCGTGAAGCTGAATCCGAAATCCACAGTGCCGACCAACTGCCGGAAGAACCCCGCTTCGACGGGCGTGATCCTCAGCACTTCCAACTGCCGCACGCTGACCGCCTCCTGCTCATCGCCGATAAAGAAATTGTCCGCGGCGGCATCAGCCTGAGCCAGCCTGAGAGAGTCTGTGTAGAGCCGCCCGTTCGTGAGGACAATCAGGTATCTGTCTTTGCTCTCCAGGCGCGCGACCTTCGACCAGTCCAGGCGCACGGCGTCGGCCATGTAGCTCGCCTTGAATTTTAGCTCCCCGCGCTGAAGCCCCTTTATCTCTCCGGTCAGCCGGTCGCCGTTCTTGAGTATGACTACGTCGTCCGTGCGCTTGGCCTGCGCGGCCGACGCGCAACCGATGATGACGAAGAGAGCGAGGCCGATGAAGCGGAGCCGCTTGCTTGGCATGAACACAACCTCCCGAACGAGACATGCGCCGTCAGGTTAAGTGCCTCCTCTGCGCGCAGCCACTGTCAATAAGTACAGGTCAGGCGATTGCTCGTTTGATGACGGCGAAGCGCGTCTACGGCTTTCCCGCGAGCCGCCTGTCAAAAGTGACAGTTATCTTCCCGGTTCCGGGCCGATAAAATTCGGCTACGTCGGCCAGGAAATTCAAAAAGGCGGTGATGAAGATGAGAGTAAATGGCAGGGCCTTTCAGACTGTGATGGCGGGGTGCGTGCTCGTGCTGCTCTGCTCCGTGTGCGCCGTGGCGCAGGACGTACGCTACAACTACCTACAAGGCACGGATTTCTCGAAGTACAGAACCTACAAATGGGTCCGAGTGCCGGGCGCTCAATACCCCAACCAGATTCTCGACGAGCAGATCAAGCAGTCGCTTGACGCGCAGTTGTCCATGAGGGGTCTCGCCAAAACCGAAAGCGACAGCCCGGACCTGTACGTCATGTACCAGCTCGCGATTGATAAAGAGAAACAGTGGAACGCGTACAGTTCGGGAGGCGACTACTGGGGGTGGGGCGGCTGGCGCGGCTGGGGCGGATATTACGGCGGCGGCGGGATGTCAACGACTACGGTCACAAGCTCAACCATCAACGTCGGCACGCTGAATCTGGACATCTATGACGTAGCGACGAAGAAGCAAATCTGGCGCGGCCAGGCGACCAAGACCGTGAAGGCGCAGAAGGACCCGCGGAAGCTCCAGAAGAACCTGGATAAGGCGACGGCGAAGATGATGAAGAACTACCCGCCGCCCGTGAAATAGAGGGGCGCTCGGACGGCGCGCTGAATAAAGGAGGCTCGTATGAAGATCATCACGGGGATTGCTTTTTGTTTCTTATGCCTGTGCCTTGCGGGCGCGGCACCGTCGTCGCCGGCTCCGGCTCCGCCGCCGGCGCAAGAGGAGAAACCGGAGAGCGAGAAGTTCGGGGCGCTCGCCTACCTGCCTCACGGCGGACGCCGCGCGACGGCTAACGTTGATCTTTACATCAAGGGATATACGAGCGACGAGGAGGCGAAGTTGATGGCCGGGGCGCTCCTCGACGGCGGCCCGGACGTGCTGCTCAAGGCGCTGGAGAAGGCCGACGACAAGGGGCGGATCACGCTCACCGGGAGGGTCGGCTTCTATGAGTTTAAGCTTGTCCGCTCAAGGCAGACGCCGACGGGGAGGCGGATTTACGCCGTGGGAGATCGCCCCATCACCTTCCTGGAGGTGTACGCCGGGACGAGGTCCGAAGACTACAAGTTCGGGATTCTCATGCTGGACTTGAAGAGGGACAAGAAGGGTAAGGAGAAAGGCGAAGGCGTCCTCATCTACGCGGCCAAGGTGAAAGTGCTCGACGGGAACAAGCTCGACGTAGAGAACTTCGGGATCAACCCTGTGCGCCTGATGGCCGTGCGTAAGCTGTGACGGAGAACAACTATTTCACGCTGGAGACGCAAAGAAAAACTTATTGTTTTCTTCGCGCCTCCAGCGTGAGACTAGGGTCGTTTCGGCCCGTCGGAATTCAGCAGACACCTGAGCTTCCTCCTGGCCTTGTGCAGTTGCGACTTCGAGGTGCCGATATTTAGACCGAGCATGGTCGCGATCTCACCGTGGCTGTACCCTTCCACATCGTGCAGGACGAATACCCGCCGGCGGGCCGGGGCCACCTGGGCCAGGGCGGCGTCCAGGGCAATTCTCTCGACGACCTGCGAACGCGCCGAATGTTTTCTCCTTTGCGAGATTGAGATTTCCGCCTCTACGTCTTCGGCCATCTGTTCCTTGCGCCGCTTGACGCGGCGGAAGTACATCAGCACCTGATTGACGGCGAGGCGGTGCAGCCAGGTGGTGAACTGGCACTCGCCGCGGAACGAGCCGATCTTGCTTAGGAGGTGGATGAAGATTTCTTGCGTCAGGTCTTCGGCGTCCGCGGCGTTGCCCGTCATGCGCAGGCACAGTGAGTAGACTCGCCATTTGTGGCGGTCATAGAGGTCGCCGACGGCCGCCGTCCTCCCGCCTGCGACCTGCCGAGCCAGCGCGTAATCCGCATCTTTCGGGTTTTCGGCCGCTGCGCCCAGGAAAAAAGTTTGGGTCGGCAGCAACTCGCAGCTTGCCGTTTGATTCATCATCACTGCCTGATTTTGCCGAGCGTCTCGCTGCTCGTCTTGATGCGTCTGCTAAGTAAGACTATCTTCTCAAGCTCGCTCCTCGCTTTGACCGACCCCGTGATGTCCAGCAAACGGCCCCTCAAGGCAGGGTTGTCCACGGCGTCGGAAATCTGCGCCGAGAGCGCCGAGAGCGCCGCCCGCAGTTGCACCGAATCGGCCGGAGCAGTCTTCTCCCCGTGCCCTGCATCCTTCGCAGGGGCGGGCAAATCGAGGCTCTCTCTAATCCGGCCGGCCCGCTTCCTTATCTCGGACACAGATTCTGCGATGGCTTTGAAGTCCAGGTCGGCGCTTTGCGCGGCGGCCCGTGATAGATAGTCGGCGACGGACTGCAAGTAGCCTAAGTCTTCGCGTATCTGCGCCAGGGGGAGCCGGGCCGGGCCGAACTGCGCCGGTTGCCCCAGGGCTTCGAGTATTGCCGAACCGCCGGGCGCGGCCGTCCCGCTCTCACATGGCTCCGGCTCGGAACCGACGGCGCGCTCACACTCGCTTCGCTCGTCGTCAGCACCCTGAGCCTGGGAGAGTGGAACAATCGCCGCCAGAAGGAAAACCGCGGCCGCCACGCGGCGGATGATTTTGGCGTTAGAACTCATGTCCTCGATCCTCCCTTGCCGCATTCTGATTGAAGTCTACCGGCAGGACGGAGGCCGGGAAACTGTCACTTCTGACAGGTGAAATGAGGGGGAAGAACTAAAAAGCAGTGATAAGTGATGAGTGATAAGTGATAAGAAAAAGAGAGAGGTTTTTTTCTTATCACTTATCACTCATCACTTATCACTTTTTCAAATCGCTAGCGGTGTACCCGTGGCGGCTCTGGCTGACGGTCATGCCGTCGGGCGCGTTGACTTGGAGTTTGTGAAAATTGCCGTCCCGCCGCTTTCCTCTCTCCGGGTAGAAGGCGAGAACGTACCGGGAGAGGACTTCGCTGGAGATTGCCTCAAGGGCCGCCGTGTAGTTCCTGTCCGTAGCATAGGCATTCACGCCGCCCGTCTTTTCGGCCAGGCCGCTCAGGTCAAGGATGGTCGGTAGCGGCCGCCCGCCCGCCGCCGCGTAATTGAATGAGAAGGAGGGCATGGTCACCGTGTAGACACTCACGTTGGCGGCGTTGGCCCGCTCGATGACGAGCCGCGGCGAAACCGTGTTGCCTGTCGGGAAGCCGTCGCTGATGACAACGACCACACGTTTGACCGGCAAGCCTCCAGATGTTTTGCGGCCCTGGCGTGCGAGCAGGCGCACGGCATCGTCCACGGCGTCGTAGGTGTGAGTTGAGAGTCCCATCTCATCCTGTATGGCCGAGTCGAATGCCTTGTCCAGTTTCCGCCGGTCGTTCGTGAGTGACTGACGGAGTTTTACTTGCATCCCGAATGTGATGACGGCGAACCGGGAGCGCGGCCCTGATAAACGCTCCGTGAAAAGCGCCGCCGCCGCGTGAAGCATTTCCATCTCGGCGCGCTTCATACTGCCGGACACGTCCAGCGCGAAAACCAGATCGAGCGGAGATTGAACCGGGCCGCTGGTCGTCTCGGCGCTGAAGAAGCTGACCGGGCGCTCGACCCCGTCCTCGAAGAGCCTGAAGTCGCTGCTCCGCAAGCCCCGCACGACCTGGCCGGCGGCGTCCCTGACGGTTACTTCC
>DATFCB010000130.1:0-2656 GCA_035253525.1 Pyrinomonadaceae bacterium
TGGACTTGAACAACCTGCCCCCGAACCCCAGCGAAGCAGGGGAGCCCGGAAAACTGGCACAAAACTTCTGCCAGTTTCGCGGCACGCCCGTGATGTGCGGGCCGCGCGGCCTCAAGGGCGAGGGCGACACGCTCTACCACCAGAAACCCGACGGCACGTTCGAGGACGTGAGCGTCAAAACCGGCACAAATGACCCCGGAAAATTCTACGGCTTCGCCTCGGCCTTCGTTCACGCGGACGACGACGACCTGCTCGACCTGATAGTGGTCAACGACTCCACGCCGAAGCTGCTCTACATCAACAAGGGCGACGGCACGTTCGAAGAGACGGGCTACCCTTCGGGCGTGGCCTTGAACGAGAACGGGCGCGAGCAGGCGGGGATGGGCCTCGGCGTCGGCGACTACGACAACGACGGGCGGGTTGATTTCTACATCACGAACTTCTCGGACGACTCGAACACCCTGCTCCACAACGACGGCAATGGGAACTTCACAGACGTGACTTTCCAGGCCGGGCACGGCGAGACGACCATCCCGTTCCTTGGCTGGGGCACGACCTTTATAGACTTCGACAACGACGGCTGGAAGGACGTGCTCGTCGCCAACGGCCACGTCTACCCGGCGGTTGACGCGCACCAGTGGGGAACTAGCTGGGCGCAGCAGCTATTGCTCTTTCGCAACCAGGCGACCGGCAGGTTCCTGCGCGTCGGCGCGGCCCCCAACAGCGGCCTCAGTATCGCCATACAGGCGCGCGGCCTCGCCGTCGGCGACCTGGACGGCGACGGGCTGCTGGACGCCGTCGTCAACAACATTGACTCGAAGCCGACCCTGCTCAGGAACGTGACCAAACCTGCGGGCCACTGGCTCTCGCTCCGACTCGTCGGCGACGGGGCGAAGAAGAGTCCGAAAGACGCTGTCGGTGCCATCGCCTACGTGACTGCGGGCAAGCTGCGCCAGCGCCAGGACGTTGTGAGCGGCGCGGGCTATTCTTCGCAGAACGATCAGCGCCTGCACTTCGGCCTCGGCGACGCGGCCAAAATTGACAAGCTCGAAATCGTCTGGCCGAACGGAACGGCGGAGACCTTCAGCGTGCCCGGCGTGGACCGCGTGCTGACCCTCACGCAGGGCAAAGGCGTTTCGGGAAAATAAGAGGGCCGCGATAGCCGCCCGCTCCCTCGACCACGCCGACGAATTCGCCCCGGCCCGCGCTCTCTGACCTCACGCCCGCCTGAAATCTTTTTGACCCCGGCTTTAGAAAAGTGTTGACAGACCGCGAAAACTATATTACTTATTACTTCGTTCGGTAAGGCAACAAACCCCAAGCGGGCGTTCTTAACGTAATTAAATTCGTCAAAATACAGAAAGCTTGAGCGTGTTGGACTGCGCTTCAGGCTCAATCTATATGTTCGGAGCAAAATTTTTGCTTTCCCTCTCCCGCGGGGGAAAGTGTAACGTCAACTCTTCCTGTCCGCACACGAGGTTTTAGCCATGACGACATGCCGGAGAATCACACATCTTCTCCCCGGAGTCGGCGCGCTGATCTTATTACTTGCCGCCTTCGCGCTTCCCACTTACGGTCAAACAAACAAGGGCACGATTAAAGGAACGGTCACGGACCAGAACGGCGGCATCGTCCAGAACGCCACCGTCGTGGTCACGAACGTCGGGACCAACGCCGAGCGCACGCTCACCACCAGCGACGAGGGGACGTACGAGGCCCCGCTGCTCGACCCAGGCAACTACAAGGTGAGCGTCAGTGCCCCCACTTTCTCGACGGCGACGCAAGAGAACGTCGTCGTCCAAACGTCCAGCACGCAGGTCGTGGATATCACGCTGACGGTGGGTGATGTCGGTGGCACAGTCACGGTGACGGCGGCCCCTGCGCTCGTCGAGAGTGAGACGAGCGAGCGCGGCGGCGTGGTGACGGGCCGCGAGGTGACGGAGCTGCCGCTCTCGGGCCGCAACTTCACGCTGCTCGCGACGCTCACGCCCGGTGTGGCGCGCGCCTCCAACGCGGGCTTCGGCGGCGCAGGCCCGGACGCGCGGCAGTTCAACAACGGCGACCCGCGCGCTGGCTCCGGCGGCCCGAACGCCTCCAACGCGCAGGGCGACACGCCCACGGCCCGCTTCGCGCGCTCCGGCGCGGGCACGCTGACGGTCAACGGCCAGCGCCCGACCAACAACAACTTCTCGCTCGACGGCGTGGACAACAACGAGCCGCAGTTCGGCACCATCGGCGTCTTCCCGAACCCGGACGCCATCGCGGAGTTTAAGGTCACGACCAGCGTCCCGCCGGCTGAAGTCGGCCGTGCGGCAGGCGCAGTCATCAACACTACGACAAAGTCCGGGACCAACGAGTTTCACGGCTCGCTCTACTACTACGGACAAAACTCTGCGCTCAACGCCTTCCACCCGATTCTCAAGCGCGACCGCGCCCAGGCCATCAGCCGCGGCGACACCTTCGTCCCAGACAAGGCCGTCCAGCAGATTCACGAGTATGGCGGCACGCTCGGCGGCCCCATCATCAAGAACAAGACCTTCTTCTTCTTCGACTACCTGGGCCAGCGCAACAACATCCCGTTCCCGTTCACCTCGACGGCCCCGACCGCCCTCTCGCGCATCGGCAACTTCACGGAGTTCGCCGGCTGCAACGGCAT
>DATFCB010000131.1:0-3925 GCA_035253525.1 Pyrinomonadaceae bacterium
GCTCCCTTCGCCGGGTCGAGCGCGGCCGCCGCGCCGCTGACGCGCACCATTTATGGACCGAAGTGACGCCCATCTCTTCAAGCCAAATAGGTCCAATTTCGGGTATGTTTTTAGTTGACATTTGTCCAGTTGTAATACATCTTACAGTTTCATTTGGGGCCTCAGTTCCAGGCGAAAATTAAACCCCCTCGGAATAAACAATCACGATAGCTCTGAAAAATTCACCTCGCGCGGCCTCCGTCTGTCTGTTGAAAGGCTAAGGGCTAGCCCGCGGTGCGGCAAGAGCGGCTGGTTCCCCCTTAGGATTTGACCCTTTCAACCAACATGGAGGTTATCCTTAGTGCGTTTTCAAGCGACCCGTTTTACCCCTGTTAGATTCATCTCCTGGTTAATCGCTATCGCCCTTATCACCGGCTCCATTGCTATCCCGGCCGGCGCACAGAATTCAGACGAAGGCACAGGGACGGCGGCGTAGAGTTCGGCGGCGGCTGAGGTGCCAACCCGAACGGCGGCACGTTCGGCTCCTCGGGCGCAGCGGTTCAGGGCATCAACACGGCCAGCGCCGCCTCGGCCACCGTTCAGAACGCGCACCCCGTCACGCACACCGGCATCTTCGTCGGCGACTACACCATCCAGCCCGAGAACGGCGGCCTCGGCGTCTTCGCGCACGAGTACGGCCACGACCTCGGCCTGCCCGACCACTACGACCGCAACGGCGGCAGCAACGCGACCGGCTTCTGGACGATCATGTCGAGCGGCTCCTATCTCGGCGAAGGCACGACCGACATCGGCGCGCGCCCCGGCGACTTCGGCGCGTGGGACAAGCTTCAGCTCGGCTGGCTCAACTACGAGACGGCCGACCCGACCAAGCAGAAGAGCGTCAAGCTCGGCCCCGCCGAGACGAACACGAAGCAGGCGCAGGCCGTCGTCGTCCCGCTGCCCGTCGAGAAGAACGTCTTCCACCTCTACGACCCGGCCGTCGGCTCGCTCGCATACGGCGCTAAGGCGTGGTGGGGTGGCAAGGGCGACCTGATGGACAACTCTATGACCCGCTCCGTCACTGTGCCCGCGGCCCCTGCGACGTTGCAGATGCGCCTCAACTACCAGATTGAGAATAACTGGGACTACGCCTACGTCGCGGTCTCGACCGACAACGGCACGACCTGGACGAACCTCGCGGGCACCTACCTCAACGGCAATGTTCAGTCGCCTTTGACGACGAACACGAGCACGTCGGCCCGGCCTCCAAGTAACCGCGACGGACACTTCACTTCTCGCCCGTAAAAAGGCGGCTTTCCAGGTGGCGGAGTCAACCAAGACTCCGCCACTTTTTTATTCTGTCTTAAGCGTGCGCTCGCGGAAGAAGAGGAACAGCGGCAGGGCCAGCGAGACGCCGACGGCCAGGTTGCAGACGACGTAGAGCCACAGGTTTTTCATGCGCCGCCTCGGCCCTTCCGTGAAGACGAAGAGCCAGAGCGCCACGGACGACACGATCACGTCGAGACCGAAGAAGGCCGCCGCGTTCGTCTCGAAAAGCTGCCTGAAGAGCAGCGGCACGTCGAGGCCATGCGCCGCCACGAACGGCACGAGCTGCGAGAGCGGGAGCGCCGCGCCGAAGATAGCCACGACCAGGTAAAGCCATTGCATCACGAGCCCTCCTGAATAAGAGGCTAGAAGGCAGTTTCAAAACTCAAGCTACCGATTGACTCAACCCCTTTGCGCCTCCAGCGTGAGATGTTTTGGTTTATCATGCAAAGGCGCAAAGACGCAAAGGGGTTGAGTGCGGATTTTGACGGGCCTTCCGGCCGGCCTCAATAAATGTTAAAAAGAGCGCTGGCGCACGGTCTTTTCCGAGAAGGGCACCTGGATGAAATCGCTGAAGGCTCAATGGCGGCTGTGGCTGGCTATCATCATCGGCTGGACGCTGATCGGGTTGGCCTATACTTTCAACTACTCGCACTACGCAGACAATTACAGAAAGATATTCACGCCGCCCCCGCCCTTCGGCGAGATGCTGGTCTGGGAGATGCCCTACTGGTTTCTCTGGGCCTTGCTCTCCCCGCTGGTCTTCTGGCTCACCCGCCGCTTCCGCCTTGAGCGCGGGAGCCTGCTGCGTAACCTGCTCGTCCACGCGGCGGCCTGCCTCGCCCTCTCGCTCGCTCACCGCGCCGTCTACCTCTACATTGAATGGGAACTCGGCGTCAGGGCTTACACGAACCTGGGTTTCCTCTCGTCCGTCTACAACGAGAATTTTTTCTTCAACCTCCCGAACGGCTTCCTCTGTTACGTCACCATCCTGCTCGCGGGCACTTATCACAGACACCACCAGGAAGAGGAGTTGAAAATCTCGCGCCTCAAGGCGGAACTCGCGCAGGCGCAGCTTCAGATGACGCAGGCGCAGTTGCAGGCGCTGAAGATGCAGCTTCAGCCTCACTTCCTCTTCAACACGCTCAATTCCGTCTCGTCCATGATGGACGAAGACGTGGAGGCCGCCGAAGAGATGCTCGCTAGATTGGGCGACTTCCTGCGCCTGACCCTGGACAACGCGGGCGCGCAGGAGGTGACGCTGCAAGAGGAGCTGGAATTCCTGCGCAGCTATCTTGAGATCGAGCGCGTGCGCTTCTCCGACCGCCTGACCGTGCAGATAGAGGCCGAGCACGAAACTTACGAGGCGCTGGTCCCCAACCTGATTCTTCAGCCGATTGTCGAGAACGCCATCCGCCACGGCTTCATGGCGCGCGTCGGCAGCGGGCGCATAGAGATTCATGCGCGCCGCGAAGACGACTGGCTGCGTCTCGAAGTCAAAGACAACGGGCCGGGGCTGCGAAGCGGCGACGACGGCGGCCGGGACACGCCTCTCAAACGCGGCCTCGGCTTCAAGCTCACGCGCGAGCGGCTTGAGCGCCTGTACGCGACCCGGCAGCGTTTCCAGCTGGCGGACGCGCCCGGCGGCGGGCTGCGTGTGTTATTGGAAATCCCCTACCGCCTCGCCAGCGCCGCGCACGCCCCCGAAGCGCCCGCCGCGATTGAAGAGAAGATGGCCGCCGTATGACAGAGGACTCGAAAATCCGCGCGCTGATAGTTGACGACGAGCCGCACGTGCGGCGCAAGCTTCACAAGCTGCTGGCGAATCACGCGGACGTGAAAGTCGTCGGCGAATGCGACAACGGGTACGAGGCCGTCGCGGCGATTAAAAAACATGTCCCGCACTTGATTTTTCTCGACGTGAAGATGCAGGAGATTGACGGCTTCGACGTGCTCGATAGACTCGAAGAGGACGCGCGCCCGCTCGTCATCTTCGTGACCGGCTATCAGGAGTACGCGAAGCGCGCCTTCGACGTGCACGCGGTGGATTTCCTGGTCAAGCCACTGGATCAGAAACGATTCGACGAGGCGCTGGGGCAGGCGAAAGCCTGGCTCGCGTCGAGAAGAGAGAGGGACGAACAGCAGCACAAAGCCGTCGCGGGCTACCGCCAGCGTTTGGGGTTCAAATCGAGCGGGCGCGTCTTCTTTCTTCCGACGGACAAGATCGAGTGGATAGAGGCCGAAGGGAAGTATTTGCGGCTGCACTTCGAGGGCAAGGCTCCCTTGCTGCGCGAGCCCATCAGCACGCTCGAAGCCCAACTCGACCCTGACAAGTTCCTGCGCATACACCGCTCCTACATCGTCAACATTGATTGCATACGCGAGCTACAGCCTCTCTTCAACCAGAAGTACCTGGTCGTCCTGCGCGACGGGACCGAGCTGCCCTTGAGCGACAGCGGCCGCAGGAAACTCGAAGAGAGAAAACTCATTCCCTGCTGAGAGCAGTTCGTGACCGGATTCCCGGTCTTCGTGCCAAAAACCTTTCCGGCCTTAAGTCCTCCCGCCTATAGTCGCCGCACTTTGGAGGGATGAGGGATGAGGGATGAGGGATGAGGGATGA
>DATFCB010000132.1:0-3355 GCA_035253525.1 Pyrinomonadaceae bacterium
CAAGCTCGCCTGCCGTCGCGTGCCGGCGACGTGCGCGGCGTGCGCGGCGACCGTTGCGCGAGGGATGAGTTCGAGGCGCGCTCGCTCCGCGCCCATGCGGCGCGACGCGTCGAGCAGAAGTTTGTCGCCCGTCCACTCCCAGGCCGTCACGCGCCACGCGAGCGCGCCGCGCATCCCCCAGTAAGTGAAGACGAGCCGCCCGTGCGAGACGCGAAAGTCGCACTCGCTTTTTCTCAAGCTCACGGCCGCGCCCGCCTGACCGCCGGCGCAGAGCCATTCGCCGTGCCCGTCAATTAACTCCTTCAGACGGCGCTCGGCTTCCTTTGCGGCGTCCTCGTCGGTGAGATACACAATCATTCGAGTAAAGGCCGAATCACTCAACCCCTTTGCGTCTTTGCGGCTTGGCGTGAGTGACTTAGGTATTTCACGCAAAGGCGCAAAGACGCAAAGGGTTGAGCTTAGTTCTTGAAGTCGTGCTCTTGTAGGGTGGTAGGAACCGGTCTATAGCGTGTGCTAACATTTCGTGTCAATCAAAAAATGGAAATTAAGGATAGCGAAGTATGAAGAACGTTTACCTGGTCGGCTCCGCGCGCACGCCCATCGGGCGCTTTGGCGGGACGCTCGCCGATTGGACGGCCGCGGACATGGGCGTGGCCGCCGCCGCGGAAAGTCTCAAGCGCGCGCGTCTGCGGGCGGACCAGATTCAAGAAGCAATCTGGGGCTCGGCGCGGCAGGCGGGGGGCGGGCCGAACGTCGCGCGGCAGATTACCTACCGCGCCGGCGCGCCCGAAACCGTTCCCGCCTACACCGTCAACCAGGCGTGCGGCTCCGGCCTCAAAGCCATCATCCTCGCGGCGCAGGAAATCATGTTGGGCCGCGCTCGTGCCGTGCTCGCGGGCGGGACCGAGAGCATGTCGCGCGTGCCCTACTACGCGGAGGGCGCGCGCTGGGGCATGCGCATGGGGAACACGGAGTTGGTTGACGGGATGTACCGCGACGGCTTTCTGGACCCGTTGTCCGGCCAGGTGATGGGCGAGACGGCCGAGACGCTCGCGCGCCGCTACGAAATCTCGCGCGACGAGCAGGATGCCTACGCCCTGCGCTCGCAACAGCGCGCGGAGGCTGCCATCACTTCGGGCCGCCTCGACGCCGAGATTGTTCCGTTAGAGATTAAAGGTCGCAAGGGCGAGAGCGTGACGTTCGCGCGCGACGAGCATTACAGGGCCGGGACGACTATCGAGTCGCTGAAAAAATTGGCACCCGTCTTCAGCCGGGAAGGGACGGTCACGGCCGGAAACTCTTCGGGCATCACGGACGGCGCGGCCGCCACGGTGGTCTTAAGCGAAGAGATGTTGAAAGAGTCCGGCGCGGAACCCGAAGCGCGCGTCGTTGATTACGAGATCACGGGCGTCGCGCCGGAGATTATGGGCATCGGCCCGGTCCCCGCCGTGCGCGCGCTGCTCAATCGGCAGAAGCTCACGCTCGACGAGATTGATCTGGTGGAACTCAATGAAGCGTTCGCCGCGCAGGTCATCGCCTGCGACCGCGACTTAGGTTTCGACGCGGAGCGCCTGAACGTCAACGGCGGCGCAATCGCCCTCGGCCACCCGATAGGCTGCACGGGCGTTCGCATCACGACGACCCTGCTCCACGAGATGAAGAAGCGCAAGGCGCGTCGCGGCCTGGCGACGCTGTGCGTGAGCGGCGGCATGGGCCTGGCGCTCTTGGTCGAGCGCGTCTGAGAGTTTATGAGAACGCTCGCCATTTTGCTGCTGTTAACACTCGCGCTTGCGGCCGCGTCTTGTAAGCGGTCGGAGGTTTCGGGGGACACAAATCAGAACTCGGCCACTGCCCCGCCCGCGAGCGGCGCGGCGTCTTCGGTCCCGCCTTTCGCGACGAAGGAGCCGGAGCGTTACCAGGCGACTCGCGTAGTGACGAGCAGCGGGGACGCTTCCGGCAGAGAGAGCCGGACTTTGATAGCGCGCGACGGCGACCGGCGAAGGGAAGATTACGATGCGGGCGCAGGCGAGCGCGTCGCTTACCTGCAATTGCCGGAGGGGAGTTACGCGCTGCTACCCGCGAAGAAGTTGTACGCGGAGTTGAAAACGGAGACGGGCGGCGACCGTAGCGCGCACGCGGCGCGCGTCCCGCCGGACTTTTCGCCCGAGAAGCTGCTCAACGAGGCGCGCCCCGAGACTTTGTATGAAAGGCTCGGCGAAGAAAATTTGAACGGGCGCGCGACCGTGAAGTACCGCGTCACGGTGCGCAGCCAGAAAAATGGCCCAGTCGCGAGTGAGAGTTTAGTCTGGGTTGACGAGACTTTGGGGATGCCCGTCAAAACAGAGACGACTTCGGCGGGCTCGAAAGTTACGATGGAGTTGCGCGACATCAAAGAGACGATTGATGCCGGACTGCTTGAGGTGCCTGCGGACTACAAAAGGGTCGCGCCCGCAGAGCTTTTCGCCGAGGCGCGTTGAAGCGTCCGGGCAGTTCGTGCGCGGGCCGAAACTAACCGAGGCGCAGGCACGTATTTGACAACCTTGTGAGGTGCGCGGCGCATCCGAACGTGGCGCTTTCGCGCCCGCTCAGGCCGGCCCGAGCAGTACTGACATTTTGAGAAGTTGGAAAGGTGAATCTTCAAGATCGTGAATAAGAAATCGCTCGCACTAATACTAGCCGTCAGCCTCGCGCTCACGGTCTTCGCACTGACGGGCGGCGCTCAGACCAGGCACGCGGTCGCCGCGACAACAGTCGTCGCGCCGGCCCCGGCCGCTCCTTTAGATTTGCTTCCGCCGTCTGACCTCGTCGCGTTCGTACACGTCAAGCGTTTGATTACGGAGGCCGCGCCGAAAGTCTTCGCGGACGACCCGGCCAAGCTCGCGGAATTCAACGCGGAGATTGACGGCTTCAAGACCAAGACAGGGATTGACGCGCGCTCCTTCGACTCGATAGCCGTCGGGATGCGCTACCAGAACCCTACGCCCGGAGTCACCACGGCCGACACGGTCGTCATCGCGCAGGGCACGTTCAACGCGGGCGCGCTCGTGGCCGCCGGACGCCTGGCCTCGAAAGGCAAATATCAGGAGCAGAAATACAAGGACGCGACCATCTACATCTTCACCGTCAACGACCACGTGAACATCCCTGGCCTGATGAACATGAGAGTCAGGGAGTTGGCCGTGACGACGCTCGACGCGAACACGCTCGCCTTCGGCGAGTTGCCCGCCGTGCAGGCCACGCTCGACGCGCGCAGCGCCGCGACGAAGGCGAACGCCGACCTGATGCAGTTGGCGATGCGCTCGCCGAACGCGCTGATGGGCTTTAGCGCCAACGTGCCGCCGTCGCTCTCGAAGAG
>DATFCB010000133.1:0-5726 GCA_035253525.1 Pyrinomonadaceae bacterium
GACCGCGAAGGGGACGGAGGTGTAGCCGACAGGAGAATTGCGCAGGTACAGCGCCTCCGTGTTCCACCGCAGCACCTTGTTCTTGTACGGGAACCAGTTCGTCCCGGCGCGGAAGTCCCAGGGGTCGCCGTACTGGCCGAAGATTCTCGAATGCCCGGCGTAAGCCTGTAAGGTCCTGGGGATGACCATGGCCGTGCCCTGAAGCTGGAAGCCGTTGTCGAAGATGCGCGCCGGGACTTGCGCCAACTGCGCCGGGGTGGCGGTATTCAGGAACTTGAAATTGTCGAGCCAGCGCCAGTAATACTCGCCTTCGAGCGAGTAGCCGCGATACTTGAATCCCCCGTCGAAGGAACTCATTCTCCAGCGCGCGTCCGTAATCGTGATGTCCTGGCCGAAGAGGTCTTGCGTGAAGATGACCGTGCCGTCCGAGAGGCGGAGCTGCGTGTTCTCGAACACGTCGGAGCCCGGCTGGCTCTCCTTATTCTCGTCGCTCCGGCTGAAGTGGAACCCGAGGCGCGTGGAGAAGTCTTCGTGCTCCTCGAAGTCGCCCCACCCCTGGCCCGAAAACCCTTTCTCGAAATCGCCCGTGGGGAACCAGATGAGCGCGCTCGACAGCGTGTTCAGGCCATTGTCGAGCCTGCTCGCCGGCACGCCGAGCGTGCTCATGTTGTTGCCGACCATGAGCTGGTACTTGAGCCTCTTCGCCAGGTTCCCCGTGGCCCAGAAGCCGGAGGTGTACGAGGGGCGCATGAACTCGTCGGCGATCATGCGGCTGTCCACGTTGGGCCAGAACGGGAAGTTGCCTTCGACGCTCCGCGTCCCCGGCAGCGAGCGGATGCCGCCGCCGAATGTGACGTACTTGTTGACCGTGTACTGGAGGTTCCCGGCGAGCACCGTCTGCGCGCCCTGCCCCTGGTTGGCGTTGGAAGTCCAGGCGTAGAGGAAGTAGCGCAGCTTCGGATTCAGGATCCACCCGAGGAACTTGACCTGAAGTTTCAGGAGCTGCGCGTCCTGCCGCCGCTGGACGCTCTTGATGTTGCCGAACGCGTCCTCGTAAGACGAGTCGAGTCCCAGTTGGTTCAGGTAGCGGACGTAGGTGTAGATGCTGACGTTGAGGTCGCCCCACTCTGTGTCGGCCAGCTTGAAGCCGAGGTTGGGCGTGTAACGGCCCGACCCTTTACGCTCCTCGGTTTCCTGCGGGCCTTTCGCAGTTTCGGACGGGGGCGGCGGATTCTCCGTCACACTCGGAGGTGCCCCGCCCGCCGTCCCCGCCTGCGCGCCGCCGACCGCCTGAGCCTCAAGTTTTGTCACTCGCTCCTGTAGCTCCTTGATGAGCCCCATCATCGCCCGCTCACGGTCCGTGAGCGGAGCCTCCGATGCGTCAGGAGCACTCGGGCTCGGCGTCGGCGTCGGCACTGGTATTTGATTGCCCGCCGGCGCGGCCGTTTGGGCCGTGCAGACGTGCGAAACAAGCAGCAAGCCGAAGACGTGCGCGGCACACTGTGCGAGCATTCGAGCGCGCGGCGCGCGGTTTCTGACTCTCGTCCGGTTAGCTCCCATGCCCACGTCCTTCGCCGGTCGGAACCTGCCTTCAGCGTCCTTGCCGTCTGCTACTTCTGCCCTATCTGTGCCGCGGGCTTGAGGCCGACGGAACCGGGCGAGTACACGTTGAGGTCGAGTTTTCTCGCGACGTACTCGATGACCTTCTGGGCCTTCACGCTGTTGCCCGCCGCGTCGAGCGGCGGGGCGAAGACCGCGATGGCTCCCTTGCCGGGGACGACCGCGACGATGCCGCCGCCCACCCCGCTCTTCGCCGGCAGACCGACGTGCCACGACCAGCCGCCGGAGCCGTCGTAGAGGCCCGCCATCATCATGGTCGAGAGGATATAGGGTACGTTCTCGGCCTTGATGACCTGCTCGCCGGTCGCGGGGTTCCGGCCGTTGTTCGCGAGCGTAGCGCCCATCCGCGCCAGTTGCAGCACGTTCACGCCGACCGAGCACTGCTTGGTGTAGACATCCACGGACTCGAACGGGTCCGCATAGATGCGGTCGTACTTCGCCAGCAGCATCGAGAGCGCCTTGTTGCCTGTGTTGGTCGCCGCCTCAGACTTGTAGACCTCGTCAATCAGCTTGAGACGCTCGCCTGCGGCGCGGCTGTAGAAGTCGAGAATCTTGTTCCACTTCTCGTCGGCGCTCTTGGCGGAAATCAGACTGACGGTGGCGATGGCCCCCGCGTTGACGTACGGGTTGCCCGTGTGCGTCGGCATGTCCGCGACCGCGAAGACGGAATTGAATGCGCGCCCGGTCGGCTCCGAGCCTACCTTCTCGAAGAATTTTTCAGGGCCGAGTTCTTCCATCGCCAGCGCCTGCGAGTAGACCTTCGAGATGGACTGGATCGAGAAGGAGTAGTCCAGGTCGCCCACCGAAACCGTCTGGTTGTCAGTGGTGACTATCGCGATGCCGAACAGCTTCGAGTCCACCTGCGCCAGGGCCGGGATGTAGTCGGCATTCTTCCCGCCCGCGTCGTTCTTGAACTTTTCGTAAGCCTCGCGGACGACCGCCTGCACCTGCTCTTTACGGGGCGCGACCGGGCTACTCTGCTGCGCGCGCGCGGGCAGGCCGCCGTGGATGAAACTCGTGACGAGTAGCATCGCCACGACGAGCGGGGCGACGCGCGTTCTCTTTGTCAACATGTCTTGTCTCCTCAATTAAAATTCCCAGAGTTTCGAGAAGTTGTATTTCATCGAAATCTGTATGCGGAAGTCGTCCGAGGTGAAGCCGTCGCGGAAGTTCTCGCGCCGCCCCCACTGGAATTCGCCGCCCACCATGACCTTATCCGCCGGGTAGAAGAGCAGGTTGCCGAGCGCGTAGTGTCCACGGCGGAAGGCGCTCGGGGACTGCGCGTCGGAGTTCGTGATGTTCTCCAGCGAATAGCCGACCGAACTGCTGAAGCGTTTGTTCCAGCTGTGGTCCAGAAAGGCGACGACGCCCAGCACCGGCAGGGCCGTGCCCTTGATGGGGCGGCGCGGGTCACCGAAATTGTTCCTGATGCCGATGTCAACCGGCGCGTCGTTCATGTAGTTCTGGATTCCCTCGCCGTAAACGACCTGGAACCGGCCGATGTCATTTTTGGTGAAATTGATGTTCGAGCTGAGGTTCAAGCCCCAGCCGAAGTCGCTGCCGCCGAGGTCGAACTGGTCGTCGTTGGTGTCCACCCATCTGATTGACCTGAAGATGCCGGCCAGCTCGACGTAGCCCCAGTCGCGGCCATAGCGCGCCTCCCAAGACAGGTCGGGCCACGCGAATTTCGGCTTGATGCCCTGTAACTCGATGCGGTCGGCATACACGCCCTGGTCGCCGCTCGCGCCTGGCCGCTCAAGCGCAATCGTCACGCGGCTGCGCCCCTTGATCGGCATCCAGCGCGCCTGCACGTTGCGGAAGAAGACCATGCCGGTCGGCCCCCAGTACTCGATAGAGTTCGGGAACACGTCTATGTCCATGAAAGGGCTCCAGGTCTGGCCCGCCCCGAACTGGCCCAACTCGCCGTAGGCGTGGCGCAGGCGGAAGGTCGTCTGCCCGGCGTCAACGCCCGTGCCGAACAGCTCGAACTCGAACTGCGTCTTCAACTCGCCGTACTTGGTGGGCGTGGACGAGCGCACGCCGAGCCTGGTCTGGCGGACGCCGAAGTAGGTGTGGCCGTCGGGGCCGAACTCGTCCTTGAAGGAGGGCAGCTTCGTCGGCCTGACGACATCGAACCAGTCCGGGTGTTGCTGTTTGAACTCGTAGCCCATGTCCATCATGGCGAAGCCGTAGACCTCGAAAGTGCTCCCGCCCTTTTTATCGTCCTGGGCCTTCTCGGCGGGCTTCTCCGTGGGGATGGGGGCGGGTTCCGGGGCCGAGGTCGCGACGTTTTCGCCCACGGGCGCACTCGTCGTCTGCTTCTGCGCGTCCTCGATGGCCCCGATCTGACCTTTCAGCTCCTCGACCGTCTGCTCAAGTTGCTTGACCCTCTCCTTGAGTTGCTGCACCTCGGGGGTCTGCTCCTTCGCGTCCGGGGTCTGTGCTCGAATGGACGGCGCAACGATTGCCGCGAGCACGATTGCCAGGAGAGTTGCGCCGGCAGCTCTTGCCCATTGTTGAAGATTCAGTTTCATGTGGCCTCCGTTTCTGCAAAGGGACCGACCCTCACACGCTGGCGATACTGTGTTCTCAAATCGAAGGGTAGCGAAGCGCGTAGTGACAGGTAACTGTCATTTTTGACAGGTGCGGGAGGTATGAATTGACAGGCGGCGGTTACTTCTTGCCCATCTTCGTCCCGTTGACTTACAATCCGTTTGTCCCCTTTTGCAGAGCAGAATCGAGAGCGGCTCCCACAACAGTAGACAAGCAGCTTCAAGGGAGGGTTTGTGATGCCGTACGTTCAGGCAGTCAGACTCGGCGCGGGCGCGAGTCTGGTCCTAGTCGCGCTCTTTTTCTCCCCGACCGCCAGCCTCCAGCAGAGGGACGATTCCCTGCTGAATCGGGTGGCTCCCGCGTCTTCAACAGCGCCCCCAAAAGCCGGCGACACGGACGGCGACGATGAGGTCGTCGTCAACACGGACTTGATCTCCTTCAACGTCACGGTGACGGACAAATCCGGCCGGCACGTCTCCGGGCTCCCCCAATCGGCCTTCACCATCTTCGACGAGAAGAGGCCGCAGGAGATCAGCTTCTTCGGCGAGGACGACTCGCCCATCTCCGTCGGCGTGGTCTTCGACCTGACGGCCTCGATGACGGGAGCGAAAGTGAGGCGCGCCAGAGAAGCCCTCGCGCACTTCATGGAGACGAGCCACAAGGATGACGAGTACTACCTCGTGACGCTGCGGGGTGGAGAGGCCGTCCTTTCGCTGGACAGGACGCGCGACAGCGAGGCCGTCACGGCTGCGCTGACCGGCGTCGCCCCGCGCGGGGCGACGGCGCTTTACGACGGCTGCCACTTGGTGCTCGACAAAGTGCTCCGGGGCACGTACCCGCGCCGCGCCATCCTGCTCATCTCGGACGGGCGCGATAACAACTCGCGCCGCACGTTCGACGAGCTACGCAGGCTGGTGAAAGAGTCGGACGTAGTCATCTACACGATTGGGATACCTGACGAGGACAGCGAGCACGCGCGGCTGTACGGCGAGGACGTTCTCGAAGATTTGGCGGAGGTCTCCGGCGGCAAGTTCTTCCAGCCCCATTCCGGGGAAGAGATGTATTCCGCCTTCGAGCGCATCGCCCTGGAGCTGCGCCGCCAGTACGCCATCGGCTACAGGCCGGCGAATTTCACGACGGACGGCAAGTGGCGGCGCGTCAAAGTGAAGATCGCCCCGCCGCCCGGCTCGCCCCGCCTCTCTATACGCCACCGCAGCGGTTACTACGCGCTGGCGAAACCGCGCTGAGCGAGCCGGGTTGGCGCAACCCGCTACCGCAGCAGGGGGTTGACCCGGCTCGCCTCAGTCACGACCATCTTTCCCTTCCGACCTGTAACTTCTGACAGTTATCCGACAGCCGTCCCGAGCCTTACCCTGTGGCTCTCGGGCAGGGTTTCGTCCTGCCTGAAAAGAGACGGCGACGAAACTCATGCTACCTGTCGTGAGGGCCACAAAGCATCTGCTCATCCTGCTCTCTCTGCTTTTCATGCCGGGGCTCTGCTCCGCGCAGGACGCGAAGGAACTGGTCAGAGAGCGGCGCGTTTCCGCCCGGGG